>CAZLMI010000011.1:4640-12378 GCA_964560865.1 Microcaldota archaeon | reverse complement strand
TCCAATTTATTAATTTTTCGATTCCAATTAAAAAAACAGGGCAAAAAAATATTCTCACCCAAGGTCAAACTATGCTTCTGGTAAACTTAATCTTATTTTTATTCTCGCTTTTCATTCTTATAAAAAGTGCAGAGTATACCGTAAGATTTGCTTCAAGAATTGCCCGGGTTTTCAGAATTTCTGAATTCATCGTAAGTTTTTTTCTTATCTCAATCATCTCATGTTTTCCGGAGGCAACTGTATCAATTATCTCCTCATTTAATGGTGTGCCTGAATTTGGCCTGGGAGCACTCCTTGGTTCCAATGTTGCCGATCTTTGTCTTGTTTTTGGGCTGGTTGCGGTATTCTCCAAAAACGGAATAACTGTAAAAAGTGCAATTCTTAAGAACAACCTGCTTTATCTTTTCCTGCTCCTGGTCCCGATAATACTAGGGCTTGACGGGCATTTTTCAAGAGCAGACGGTATTTTGCTTGTTTTATGTGGCGCGGCCTTTTTTGTAACTCTGTCTTTCCAGTCAAGGATGTTTACAAAAAAATTTAATCATGCCAAAAATCATCGGTGGATTATGAATATGGTTTTACTTATCATCTGTCTTGTATGCTTACTTCACTGTAGATTTTGGTGTCTTATTGGCAAACGAACTCCAGATTCCTGCTGTTTTGATTGCACTTACCCTGGTTTCTATTGGCACATGCATGCCCGAGCTGGTTTTTTCATTGAAAGCAGTACGCTCCGGGCATGATGGACTTGCACTTGGGGATCTTTTGGGTACGGTCATTATAGATGCAACCATAATCATCGGAATACTTGCACTGATTTCCCCATTTAATTTTAATCCAAATATTATCTATTTTACCGGGCTCACCATGTTTTTTGCCAGTGGACTAGTCATCCTTTTTATCAAGTCTGAAAAGGTTTTATCCAGAAAAGAAGGTGTTTACCTGTTGATAGTGTATGTGTTATCATTGATCATGGAGTTTGTCATAAATCATGGCATATCTTTTAACTGATCTTCAATCAATGAATTTCTTAACAAAATTCGGTGGCGAATTGCAAAATCATATTTGCCAGCAATTCCAGCTTATATAAATACTGTTTGTAGCATATGTATACTATGGGAGAAATAACTTTAAACAAAAAAACAGTTTTAAAACTGGTTAAACAGGCGTACCTTGGTGCAGCCAAAGAGGATGAAATCAAGAACAAGCTTGCGTACAAGGAAATCATTTTTAGCTGGAATGTAAAAGATGCAGACATTTGGTTTACAATAGAACTGAAAAATGGAAAAGTATTCGTAAAAGAAGGTAAGGCAGAGAACTCAGATATGATATTTTCCAATGAAACACTGGCTCAATTTCATAAAGGCAATATCGAAGAAATAACCGGAAGAGAAATGAAAGACTCCGGTGAATTTGGCTGGAGTGGCAATGATAAATACATAAAACATATTTCTGTTTTGTGCAAGCACATGCGCGAACATTACAAGCAAATTGCGCTTACCATGTAATTCCGATAAATCATGGTTTTTCCATATGAAGAACAAAATAATTCATTTATTTGATTTTCAAAAGATGGTATTCGCATTATGTGCGCAGATTCCAGAAGGTAGTGTTTCAACATATTCTGAAATTGCCCGGGCAATGGGAAAACCAAAGGCCTGCCGGGCAGTTGGAAACGCACTCAATAAAAACCGCTCATCAAAAGTTCCATGTCATCGTGTTGTAAAACGCAATGGGTCTGTCGGCGGATTCGCACATGGAACCGGAAAAAAGATGGCGTTGCTTTCAGATGAAGGAATTGAAATAAAACAAGGTAAAATCCTGAATTTCGCATCCGTCCTCAAAAGATCTTTTGAAACTTAATGGGCAAATCCGTGTTATCTGGTTTGTCAATGCTGCCGATAAAAAAAACAAAATTAGCAATGGAAAGGATTTTAAACTTCAATCTGGATTTTATTGTTTAATGGGCGCAAACGTTTTTTTTAATTATAAATCCCGTTGCACTTTGAGGGTTTTCAGATGAATAAAAAATATTTAATTATCCTGAATATGTTTGTTTCCGTATTGCTCATTTTGCTGGTTCTCTATTTTGTTGGTGCAGAAGCTGTTTTGGCTCAAATTGGAAAAATAAACCTCATCTATCTTTTTCTTTCGGTAATATTTCTTTTATTGATGGATATTGGTATGGCATACCGGATACGGGTTTTATTGAATAGTATGAATGAAAAACCGTCTTTTTTTGCCCTGCTCAAGTCCCATTTTGTCGGGATGTTCCTGGCTGATTTTACACCTGCACGTTCCGGTTATCTGGCTACTGCGGGTGTTTTGCATTATAAGTACGGTGTGCCTTCTGAAAAGGCGATGGTATCCATACTTGGCCCGCAGATATTTGATTTTGCGCTTAAATTGGTTGCCGGAACCATTGCAGTTTTTTACATTATATATTATTTCCTTAAACCCGAAGATTCGTTTTCGCTTTTGATCGGTTTGCCGGTTATTTCGCTAGTGATTGTCATCATGCTTCTTGTGTTGTTCTCCAGGCGGTTCCTCAATTTCTTTTCATTTGTTAAAAAAATACCCATTCTTGGTTCCATGTTTGCATTGACAGAACGTATGCAGGAAAAATCGCATATTGTCATCAATAAAAGCCCCGAGATTATAATTATTATGCTCACCACGTGGTCATTCAAGTCGATTTCATGGTACTTTGTTGCAAAGTCGGTTGGAATTACCCTGGATATCGGGTATCCGGAACTGTTGTTTTATTTTTTTCTGCAGCCTTTGCTTACCATGCTTGAGTTTATTCCATCTCCGACTATTGCCGGTCTTGGTCTTTCGGAAGGTGGCAGTGCATTGGTTTTCTCGTTATTTGGAATTCCACCGTTTCAGGCTACTGCATTTGCTTTGATTGCCAGGTTCAAGACCACGCTGGTACATTTGCCAGCCATACCTGAGGCATTAAACACCCTGAAAAAACACGGGCCGGAACCATCAAAACCGTAACATAAACGTAGTCCTATACAATCTTTTTCCTTCGCTAACTCCTACCAGTTTACGTGTAATTATCGGTTTTAATCCCAGTTCCTGCATTAAACCAATTACCGCTTTTGAATTTCCAATATAAATATCTTCCCCACCATGTTTTTCCTCTTCTTTAACTACGAAAGTTTTTTTCGATAGGATATTTGTAAGCAGCTTTTTTTGTTTTTCAATTGATTTTTTGTTGCCCCTGAGTTGTATTATTGCTTCAAAATAACCTCCGCTCATGCGTGAACAATCCGGGCATATCGTTCCCGCAAATTCTATGGGAAGTTCCTTTTCTTTTTTGAATTCGTTTCCGGATTTTTTTATAGTAAACACCAGTTTTCCAGAATCCGGGTCATATTCCACATCTTCAAAATCCCCCTTGCATTTGGAGATTATGTAATCGGCAATCTTTTTTTT
Organism: Microcaldota archaeon; assembly: GCA_964560865.1. Lineage (GTDB taxonomy): Archaea > Micrarchaeota > Micrarchaeia > Anstonellales > Bilamarchaeaceae > CAZLMI01. The sequence continues at coordinate 8,934 of CAZLMI010000011.1, read as the reverse complement.
GCCCGGTTGTTCCCATTCCCCGCGTATCTTTATCTTTTCGCAGCGTTTGCATTTTTCAATTTTTACCGGTGATTCCGGAATTCTCAAGTTGAATGTGTAACAATTTGAGCAGAATGCTTCTATGAACTCCTTTTCATCACTACTTTTTCCACATCTTGGGCAGATTAGCATGTATTTAAAATTGTTGAGAAGTTATTTAAAACCCATGAAGAATCTTAAAAGTGCAGTTGGTTTGACAAGTTATTTTTTTTCCCTGCCATCCGCCCATCTGTTAGTCTTTGGAATGTTGATTGTTGGTTTTGTTTTCGGGATATTTATTGATCTCGGAAGATACGGCGGTATTGACCTTTTTATCCAGGGTTCTTTGGACGGGATTTTGCTGCTCACTGCCCCGGCATTGCTTTCTTCAGCCCTCATAAAACTCCTGATAAGGAAGATGCCATTTCGTAGGATTGCCGCAGTTGCTCTCGCAGGGCAATTGATTTATGGGTTTGCCTATTCTGCGAGTCCAATTTTGGGATATTTTGGCCCTTTTTTCGCTGAACTTACTGTTCTTGTTGCGGCAGCTCTTGTTTTTGTTCTGTGGTATGCAATTGCAAGATTGATTTTTATTCTAAAATACCGATCGGTTCTTTTTGCAATTTTACAACTTCTTCTGTATCTGGTCTTTTTGGTAAATAGCAAGGCAATTGCATTTCAGGGTCAGGGATTTGATTCCCTGCTGGTCAAATTTTATGCATCGTCCGCTGTTTTGTTTTCGGCATTGATGGTTTTCTTTTATATCATAAACGCTCCAATGAAGAAAAACTTCGGATTTTCATCTACCGATGCGTTTTCATTTTTTGTTTCCCAGTGGCTTTATCACAACAAGGAACTTGAAAAGGCGTTTATATCCGTTGGGGACAGGGCTAGAACAATCGTTTCTGTAATGGGATTCAAAAGAGCAAACGACCTGGTGCTGTTTACAACGCCATATGTTCATTTTGGGCCTTTCGGGAATCTTGGTGGCAGTGAATTTTCGTATTTACTTGCAAAAAAGCTTGATGGAAAATACAATGCGAAAACATTCGTTTTTCATGGTACGGTTACCCATGACCTTAATCCGGTTTCATCTTCTGAACTCAAAAAAATACTGGATGCGTCTTCCGATCTTATCGATAATGCGAATTACCAGAAGGCCAGGGTAAGCTTTATGGCTGGAAGTCATCTTGATGCAAATGCTGAAGTTCTTAGATTTAACGATTCTTTGCTGGTTGGGGTCACAAGAGCCCCGCTCGTTACTGAAGATATAAATTTTGGCATTGGGTTTTCAATGATTCTTCAGGCTGAAAAAAATTCCGATTGCGCGATGGTGGTTGACCAGCACAATGCAGAAACCGGTGAAATCACCTCATTTGAGCCGGGCAGTCCGGAAGGTTTCAATTATCTGGAAGCCATCAAAAATACTGTTGAAAAAAATCCACCATCGTCTCCGTTAAAAATAGGTGTTTCCTGTAAAACTGCGGAGTCGACCCATCTTGGCAACGGTGGTATAAAGGTTGCCGTGTTTTCGTCTAATCCGGAATATGTTATCGTGCTGATTGATTCGAATGGAGTTACACCTGCATTTAGGGATAAGATGATTAGCCAGGTCAAGGATATTGGTAAAAAACTCGGAAGAACATGGGAAGTCGGTATATACACTACGGACACGCATCAGGTTAATCTGGTGCGTGGGGTTCTGAATCCTCTGGAAGCTGAAGATGTGATTACTACTGTTGTTGGCCAGGCGGTGAAAGAAGCGGTTGAAGATATGCAGGAAGCCCGGTTTTTTGCTTCAAGGAAATGGTTCGATATCGACGTCCTTGGTGCAAAGCAATCCATCGAGATAGTTTCTACGGTAAACTCTGTTGTTGCTGTTGCCAAAATCGTATTTCCATTAATCATACTTGGGGCTATTCTGGTTCTTTTTGCTTTGATTACCAAAGTATAAATTAGTTATTCCATATTCTTTTTTTCTATCCAGATTCTTTTTGCTTCATCCAGTGATATCTCATCATTGGATTCTAACCATGGTTTTCTTCGGCAAATCTTTTCCCGGATATTTCTTATGGTTTGTTTAACATTTATCCTGCCTTCTTTTTCCAGAATATATGCAAGTATCAAAACATCCCAAAGAACATCGCCCATCTCTTCCTGCGTTCCATTCCAATTACTTTTATTGTAGGCATCATCCAATTCTTCAAGTTCGGAAAATAACTTTTTCAAATGTGTTTTGGAAGTCTGATTTTTTATCCACGGGCATTTTTTCATGTTTTTATCTATCAAAACCGTCAATTCTCTGATTTCATTATCCACAATATCGCCTCAATTGTTTATTGTATTGGAAATTCTATCGATTATCTGTCAAAACGTCAAGTTCCAACCATCATTCTTAAAATGTCCCGCAAACCTGGTGCCAGCCCCATTATCATCAATACGACTGCAAGATAATATTTTTCATTTAACTCCAGTTTTTCCTTTTGGATAACATATGCTGCTCCGGCTGCAATTGCCACCTTTACCAAAAAAAAGATGAAGTATGTTCCTGTGCCAGAGCCTATCAATGACGGGATTACGTGCTGTTCACTATAAATTATTCCGCTTATTCCCGAGAAGATGTCTATAACAAAAAATGTTGCAGCTCCATCGAGTGCATGGGCCCCGACTATTCCCGCAAGATAACTTTCCTTAAAATATCTATACGCAAGATATGCAGGTATGGCTGCCAGAATAATCACTGGAATTGCATAAATTGCATATTTCATTAATGGCAGTAACAATAGCATGTGTGGCAGGAATAGTCCGAGTCCAAAATATTTCAATTGGTCCATTCTTTTTCTTTTGTGGCAAATTAAAAGAGATGCCAGGAATAAAACCGCAGTAAGAACGTATATTCCAGGTGAAACTGTCAGATATCCATAATCATATACATGGTTTTCAATCAGCAATGAGTGTATCGGTGTTATTGGCGTGAACACCCCGCCGTCAACAGAATCGGTAACTACTCTGAGAGTTGAACCAAAGAGCACAAATGCAAGTGTTCCTTCCATGAAATTCCGGTTTATCTCTATTTTTGTTTTTATCAGCCGGTATATCAGATAAATTGCAATTATTGCTATTATTGCATAGGTTAGCGTATTTACTATATTATACCCGCTATGGTTCCAAATAGGCTCAACATAATATTGATATATAAAGTTTTCCATCAAACCAACGTTATGGCTAAGGATAAAAAACTTATTAAATCGAGCGTAAAGGCATCAATCATTAAACTTCTTTCTGAAGCTCAGAATGCAGCCCGTGCCGGTAATAAAGAAAGGAGCCGTAAATATGTCAAAATGGTCATGGACCTTGTCAAGAAGAATAAGGTTCCTCTTACTGCCCAGCAAAAAACCACATTTTGCCGAAAATGTTGTGTTTTATGGGTTTTGAAAGAGACTCTGAATTTAGTATACGATAACAAACATAATCTCATACGTGCAGTATGTATTTGCGGGCACGTAAGAAAAATATGACTGATATGCATATATTAAAAGGGTTTTGACTCATTTTTCCTTTCATGAAGTTTTTCGAGTATACCAAATCACACATATCTACTGTTGAAAAGGAAATCGAACAAATCCTGGTTTCCAAACCAAAAAACGTCTACGGAATGATATTTCCATTTATAAAACTCGGTGGAAAGAGAATCCGGCCCATGCTTACGATACTTTGCTGCAAGGTTTTGGGTGGGGACGAATCGCATGCAATCCGGCCCGCGGCACTAATAGAAATATTTCATAATTTTACACTTATTCATGATGATATCGAGGACGACTCTCAAACGCGTCGCGGGGAGCCTACGATGCACATCACCCATGGAATTCCAATTGCAATTAACTCTGGCGATGCATTGTATACTCTTCTTTGGGAAGAGCTCCTCTCACTTAAAATGGAACCTGACCGGAAGTTACTTCCAATGCTTAAATTATACGCTTCTGCATTCAATAAAGTTGTAGAAGGCCAGGGAATCGAGCTTTCGTGGTATCGCGAAAACAATTTTGATGTTTCTGAACAGGAATATTATGACATGATTGCCGGAAAAACCGCGGCGTTGATAGGCTTATCCTGCCAGGTGGGGGCATATCTTGCAGGCGTCAATGAAAAAGAACAAAAATTATTTTGTTCTTTTGGAGAAAAACTTGGCATTGCGTTTCAGATTTATGATGATGTTTTGAATGTCGTCGGGGATTTTGACAAATACCAGAAAGAAATAGGCGGCGATATTTCAGAG
>CAZLMI010000011.1:0-4630 GCA_964560865.1 Microcaldota archaeon | reverse complement strand
ACGTTCCTTGATGGTGGTTCACTGTTTAAAATTTTCCAATGAACAAGAAAAAAAGAATTTAAAGCAAATCCTTTCCTCACATACCAAAGACCAGGAAGAAATTCGCGAAGCCATTCAATTGTTAAAAAAATATGGTTCGGTGGATTATGCGATACAGAAAGCCAGGCTTCTTATCGGTGAGGCAAAGCATCTTTTACGTCAGGTTAAGGATTCCGAACAGAAGACGATGCTTTTGGAATTGTGCGATTATGTCATCTCAAGGGACCGATGACGAAATATTTAAATAGCTTCTATCCTTAATTCGTCCATGCACCCTTACAAATCGTTTGTCTTTATATTAATTTTATTTGGTTTAGCAACTGCATCATTTGATGTAAAACAGTATCTTACCTCTTCTGAAAACGGGACTGTAATATCATATGATAATTTTACTTTAAACGGCATTCAATATAATCTGGTTTCCATAGGTGGTCAAAATACGTTTTTGCTTAAAAACGGGGTTCCTTTGGACAATTCAAGCGACATTGCTGCTGTCATTTATTCATATTATAAAAATCTTTATTATCCGTCATCCGCTGAATTGGCATCCATCAAAACAATGGTACTGCAATTTAATGATAGCAGAAACGATGGTTGCAAGGGATTTTCAGATGGGTTGGAAGAAGCTACCTGCCGCAAGGCATTATTTACTGATGGTCGGGTTCAAATATATGGAAAACCGGTCCAATGTGTGGATGATGAATCATGCAATCTAAATGCTGCCCTTGTTTTTCAGGCATATCGTGAAGGGCTTGGATTGGGTTCAATTACCACTGTTTTATCCCCCTTGAAAAATTTTTCTTATGCCAGCAATGCCCTTGAAAAGGCAATGGTTTCAAATTTTAATTATCTTGATACTATAAATGAAAGCAATGCATACACAAACCTGCTGGCCATAAAAAATTCCCTTTCAGGAATAAAGACAAATGTTTATGATTTGGAGCACACTGTCTTCAGAACACCCCGTCCGGATGATAAAGAAGATACTTATGTATGTTACACTAGTACCTGCTATGGGCTATGCCCCCCAATTACGCTTAATAAAACTGTTTTGGCGGCACTTGAAACCAATCTGACAACTATTACCAGCAGGCTTTCAAGCTTTGCAAATTACAAAAATTTATCCGTTAGTCTGGCAAGCAATACTGCGTATCGTTATAGCCATTTTGCAAACGAAACCAATGCGTCTTATTATTCTGCCATTTTTGCTCCATTGAGTGTTAATGGAAGTATGGTAATCGCGTTTGCATCGGGTGTTGAAAGCAATATAAAAAATACTTCGTTCAGTTCTGATCTGGCATCGCTTAAGACGTTGCATTCTAAAATAAATTCGAGCATCTCTTCAAGGGATTTCAAGACCATGAAATCGGATCTTCTTAAATACGGTTATCTGGTGTCAATGGTTAATCAGACTGCAAACGATCTTTCACTAATATATAATCGAACAATAACCTTGCAGACCAAAGTCGATGCAATGATTTTTCTCCTGGATTCCAAGGATCTGGATTCAACATCGAGAAAAGACTTGGATTACCTGAAAAACAAGACGCTTTATCTTTCATCTGTGCTTAAGAGCGGATTGACGGATACAGAAGTCCTTGACCATGAAGGAAATTATTCTGAGATGTACAACCAGACGTCTATTTTGTTAAAGCGGTACAATACCCAGCCGGTTTCCATGGCGTATATCGGTTTCAGAGGATTTGCCAGAGGGGTTAATACTGGCATTGCAGATATGGTCTCCTCGTCAAATGTCATGCCGGTAAGTGAAGTTCCAGAAAAGAGTGCACTGACCTTCGGTGTTTTTTCTTTGCTGACATTTGTTTCATTATCCTCGCTTGCATTCATATTCTTCCTGATACTCCTGAATCGGGTTAAGCACAGGCCTGCCAAATATGGTCTTGCTGGCGGTTTCCTGATTTCTTTATTGGTCCTCACGGTCTTTTCAGTAGGTTTATTCTTCCTTTTGGAAAAGACTTCTACAAATGCGGATGTGGAAGAATTCGTTTTCGATATCAACAAGCGCAATTCTGTTGCAATTGCGGTTTTTGCCAACAATACTTTGGACAATGCCCCAATGTTGACATGTTCGGATTCCTTAGCCACTGTTTTCAACGGAAAAAACAAGTCCACAATGAAATATACCTTTTATGCCGGATATTGTGAAATTGAAAATACCAGCGTTACCTGGGATAATTCGTCAAACCAAACCTCGGTCACAAAATCCGTTTCAAATTCAACGGTTTCCAATTGCGAAAACCAGCTTAAGAACGAGGGTTCGGCAGTTCAGTTTGATTATTCATCTACATCGAGCCAGCCTACATTTTCAGTTATCTATGTAAACCGGGCAAACGTGGCTGCAGATTCTTCCTATTATAAATCCTGTCCGTTGGTGGGTCTTTTTAGTTAGGTGTTTGTAATGGATGAAAAATTCAAGTTATTTGCGGTTGGTCTTCTGGTCGTTTTGGCAGCGGCATTTTTGTTCTATTTTTTCTTTCATCAGCCCGAAATAAGTTTGAATAAAGGCACCAAAATAAATGGCCAGACATTCCTTTATATTTTGAACAATGCCACCGAAGTCTATATTGTCGAAGACCTTAGAAACGTTACGAACGACCAGACAAGGCACAACATCCAGCAATGCGGTATCGATTTTGCAGGTTCAACCGGTCTTGTTGGTAAAAATTTAACCATTTATGCGTTGGATTCCATGAATTGCGTTTCTTCCAAAGGAACCAGTTCAATATCCGATTGTATCTCAACTATAAACAAAGGCAAGTCAATTTACATCACCAGTGGTTCCCAAACCGAATTCTATTCAAATTTAATGCTTGTTGGAATTGATGAAAATTATCTTTCTGGTTTTTGCGGATTTAATATAAACTAGGTTACATTCTGTATCTCAGGAATGCGCCAATTCCCCCAAAACCGCTCAGGAATTGGGCTCCTTCCGTTGTTTTGGTGGAGATTATATGCACTACAATATCCTGTCTTTTTGCCAATTCGGTCAGTTCATCAACCAGGTCCTGCTCTTCCTGGATTTTCATTTCTGAATTGCATTTTTCGCACGGTATCTTCGGTTCTCCTTTATCCCTGGTGATTCTGGCAATTTCAAATTTACATGATGGGCAGACGTACACTGTTCGTTTGTGGGGAAGGTCTTCTGAAAGGAGCACTTCATCAGCCTGTTTATTTGTTATTGCATTCCTTACCTGTTTTTCACCATATGTGGCAAGACCGTCCGTGACCACAACTTTGATAAATCTGTCAACCAGTTTCTTTTCCTTGACTGCTTCCTGGTTTGCAAGTATATCCTCGCTTTTTGATAAAACCTCCCGGATTCCATATTCGTCAGTATATCCGGTGTCTACAACTCCAAGTACCTTTAGCTGGTAATTAAACGGCTTCATTTTCATAAAAAATTCTTTTGTCGGGCCGGGTCCCCCAATTACAATTCCCTTTACCCTGTTGAGAAATGCGTCATCCATTGCCGTTCCAACCCGCACATAATACTTTTCTATCTGTTCTTCAATAAGTCTCTCGTATCTTCTGGCAGACTGGCCGCCCTTCCGGATTTTTGCATGGGCGGTCGAGTGTAGTTTCTTTATTACATTTATTTCAGTTCCTTTAACTATCGCAACCGTTGCATCCCGTCCGTCAAGTGCAACTATCCCATAGCTGTCCTTGTCACCCATTATTGACTTCAGCGGATCAAGGAAAAATCTCGAATCGCATCGGTACATCCCTATTCTTAACGGGTTTGGGGGTTCCAATGAAAATAACTGTATATCTGTTTTGGCAGCATTATCCGAGATATTTCCTGCAAACACGGCAAGCCCGTTTGGCGGGGGGTGTTTGAACAACCTCAGATGCCCAATTATCTTTTCCAAAGCGCTTTGCACATTTAACTTCGTGGATTTTGATTTTATGTTGGATGCCTGGCTCATTTCCTCTCTTAATTTATTGCTCATTTCATGTATTGCAGAACCAGATGGAATATAAACTGAAATCAATTGGGTTCCACTACCACTGAATTCTGAAAGTTTTTTTATCATTTTTTTTAGTTCGTATTCCTTTTCGCTGTCTGACATTATTCAAGAACCTCTACTCGTCCATCTTCAAAGTAATACTTCATTGCAATAAGTTTTAATTTTCCTTCCTTTTCAAGATGTCTTACAATTTCGCTTCTTCCCTTTATCTCTTCAAGAACTGTTTTTGCATTTACGCATGCTATCTTCTCTACATCCCCATTGCCTTTCTCAACAGGCAGTTTTAATTTATCAATTATTGCCTGTATGTTCGGCGGGCATATGTTGCCCTGGCATGCGGCAGTTATCGCACCGCATTTTTCATGACCAAGTACCACCAGTAAGGGCGTGTGAAGGTGCTCCACCCCATATTCTATTGACCCCAGGGTTATCGTATCTACTATATTTCCGGCGGTTCTTATAATGAATAAATCGCCCAATTCTGCATCAAATATGTACTCCGGTACTACTCGTGAATCGCTGCACGAAACAATCGTTACAAACGGTTTTTGGCCTTTTTTTGTTTCTTCCCGTTTTGATTTATGATCCTTTGGAATCATTTT
>CAZLMI010000010.1:0-12516 GCA_964560865.1 Microcaldota archaeon | reverse complement strand
GCTTTGACAGTCCCATCTTCAACTGCGTTTATTATTGCACGATAAAGCAGTGCGGTTGCAATCCTTACTGTGGAATGGAGGTAAACTGCAGAAAACATCATGAACCTGGCAAGAAGCAGGGATTCGGCAGCTTCAAGACCGCCTTCTTTCAGCACCAGCTCCTTTTTTGAAAAAACCAGCGTGTGGGTTATCCTGTCAATGTCAATTACTCCATACGCCACCCCGGTATTTAGTGCATCCCTTTTCAGGTAATCCATTCTGTCTGCGCCTACGTCCGATTCAATAATGCTTCCTTCCTTTGTTTTTCCAAGTTCCATTATTTTTTTCGGGTTGTAATTTTCTGAAAGCAGTTCCCCAATTTCCCCGTTTATTACTTTTTTCTTTCCAAGCTCTTCGTGGTGCCCGATATATCTTTCCAGTACATCCTCGCCTTCATGTGAAAATGCGGTGTGGCCTATATCATGAAGCAGTCCATAAATCTTTATCTGGCTTATTAATTCTTCTTCGATTCCCAGTCTTTTTGCAATAATATGCGATAAATGGGCAGTACCCAGCGAATGTTCAAATCTGGTGTGGTTCGCTCCGGGATAAACCAGGTTGGTGAATGACATTTGTTTTATCATTCTTAATCTCTGGAAGTCGCTGCTGTCGATTATTCTTTTTTCCAGTTCATTGAATTCTATTGTTCCGTATAACTGATCCCGTACTATCATTAAACCGCCAGATACATTCCCTTTTTTTGTTCTATTACGTCACCGTTTTCAGAAAGCAGCTGCAGAACTGCCTTGCATCCGTCTGCGTCCAGTTCACATTTTTTTGCTATTGTATCCGTGTTCATGCTTTCTTTCAATATACTGAGGATTTTTGCAGATGCCCTTTCATAATACTCTTTTTTTACTACGTAAAAACGGCTGTCAAAACCCTTTATTCCCATCACATCCCCGCTCTTCATCTCGCCTTTCAATTTTTCAGAGAGCAGTTTTGCCTCCATATTATTATTTACAATAAGATATCCCTGTCCTTTGAATATGTCATCTTCTTTTGGGGTTTCTTTGCTTTCCTCTTTATCATTTTTCAACATCGGATAAACACTATCCGCAATATTATACACTCCATTCTGGTATTTTTTGCTTACAAATCTGGTCACCAGCTTCATTTTCTGGAGGTTTTCAAGCACAGTGCTTTCCTGCGGATTCAGCATTTTTTGAACATAATCAGGTGTTCTTTGCTGGAATCGTATTGCCATCAATTTTTTCAGTACTGTTTTTTCTGTTTCTGTAATCTGCGGCTGGTTTGCCGGTTTTTGCTGTGCCTCTCCGGATTTTTTTCCAAGCGGTATCGTTAGCAGGTAATATCCGTCCCGGAGTTCAAAAAATTCCATTTCATCCTCTACATTGAAGTTCTCCGGAAGTTCGAGATAATATCTGTTTTGTTTTCTAAAAACCCGCACTTTTGCCATATACATTAATTGGCATTTTGAATTTAAAAAAGAGATGGTATTTTTTCATTTGCTTCTTACAGTGACTACATTTTCAATTGGTCCGCTTCCCCTTCTTTGGTTTCTCGCTTGTGGCATGCCTGCTTTTCTGGCTATGTTACCCAAACATCTGCGATGAGCGTTTGTTGCCTGAGCAAGAAATTCAGGAGTTACCATTGTTCGAGTAAATCATACGATGTTTTAAATAATGTCAAAAAGAGAATCTTTTTAATTAGTTGTGCGCAACCTTTTTTTATGGCTCATCTGATTCAAAAGCTGGTTTCACCAAAACTGAAAAAAAACCCCCTTTATCCAAATACACCGCGCGAGAGGCGGGCAATAATCCAGATTGAGATTAGCATGTTACAATTGTGTGGGCAGAAATTTACGTTAACCAGTTCAATCTGTCCAACCCTTATTTCCTATATCGCCTACGAACTAGTCGTTAATCTTACCTCTTTATCTGCAGAAAACCTGGGTTCCATCGAGTATATGGTAAATTCAATTATTTACAATAAGAAAAAAAATCTCGCTGAAAAGGTAAGTGCAATCGAAGTCTTTATAGGGCATTTTGGATTATCCCCCTATGCAGATGTTCCTTCAAAAAAGAGATATTTTGACCTTAAAGTTCCGGTTCATGAGGAAATCGTGATTCCATATGCACCTGTTCCTGCAACCCCGCGACAGCAAAAATCCGATTCATTTGCCACACTTGCCCTTTTTATGGCCAATCAGCGGACACCCTCGGGTGTTTTGACTTTCCCTGTTTTTCAGGATCCAGGTAAGCCCTTTGTCAGCAGAACCCGGGTGCTCGATGCTTTGAAAAGTGCGGACCTTTCTGATTCAAAAACCCGGGAATTGGTAGCTACACTCTCTTTCAGTTGTGATCCTAAAGGTTTGATTGAGGAACATGTCCCGGATCATGCGCTTCGTTTGTTGATTGCTAAAAAATCAAATTGAATTTATTTCTGTTAGTCCAATCCACAATCAGTAGTTATTTTAACATTGCCACCCATACGTGTATTAGTGATTTACATGGCTATTTCTCCATTTGAAGAAAGATACAAGACTGAAATGAACGGAATTCTTGACGACCGTCATAAGATGGAACGGTGGATGGATGTTGAGATTGCACTTGCAAAAGCGCATGCAAAGCTCGGTACTATTCCGAAAGATGCGGTAAAGCAGATACAGGAAGGCAAAAAGAAAGTCAGGTTCGAAAGAATTATCGAGATTGAGTCGCAGATTCATCATGATCTTATGGCAATGGTAAAGGCGCTTTCCGAGCAATGTGGGGATGCCGGCAGGTACGTCCATCTTGGTGCAACAAGCTATGATATCGAAGACACTGCAACTGCGCTTATCTTCATGGAGGCGGTTGATCTTCTGGATAAGCACCTGGACGAACTCGCGAAAGTCCTTAAGGCACTTGCTTTAACTCATAAGAATGCCGTTTGTATGGGCAGGTCGCATGGCCAGCACGCAGTACCAACTACCTATGGGCTGAAGTTTGCATTATACTATCAGGATTTGCTGCGCAACAGGGAAAGGCTTGCCGAAGCGCGGAAGCGGATTGCAGTCGGAAAAATGTCTGGTGCTGTCGGGACAATGGCGACGTTTGGAGAGCATGCATTCGAAATACAATCCCTTGTGATGAAAGAACTTGGGATTCAGCCTGCAAAAGTGACCAATCAGGTGGTTCAGCGCGATAGGCATGCGGAAGTTCTTTTTGTGCTTGCACTAATCGCAGCCGGGCTTGAAAAAATTGCAAAGGAAATCAGGAATCTCCAGAGAACGGAAATCATGGAAATTTCAGAGCCGTTTTCAGCAAAGCAGGTTGGTTCTTCAACCATGCCGCAAAAGCGGAATCCGCACAAAAGCGAGCGCATCTGTTCGATTGCGCGCCTTATACGGGCAAATGTAATCACTGCACTGGAGAATATTGCACTGGAGCATGAACGCGACCTTACGAACAGTGCAAACGAGCGTGCAATTTTTGGGGAGAGTTTTATCGGAGTCGATTATATGCTGCTCCAGATAAACGGAATTCTTTCAGACCTTCGTTTTTATCCGGAAAACATAAAGCGGAACCTTGACCTTACTCATGGTCTTATCATGTCCGAGCGTCTTATGATTGCGCTTACTGAAAAGGGCGTTGGAAGGCAGGAGGCGCATGAGAAAGTGCGTACACTGGCGCAAAAAGCGTTCAATGAAAAAAAGGAATTGAAAGACCTGATAAAATCAGAGAATCTTTTTTCAGATGCTGAACTGGGAAAATTGTTTGATTACGGCACCTATACCGGGCAGGCTGCAAAGATAGTCGAGAATGCTGTGAAATGACGTTTATCACTCCCTTTTTTAAACCTAGACATACTATCCTAAACTACTGAGAGTGTGATTTATAATGGCCGAGAGTCCAAAGATGTTTATATACGGTTCTATGTTAATCGGTGTTATAGGATTTTTATTTTCATTTATTTTTGGCAGTTCTGGTGCAGTTGTCGGGGGATTTCTTTCCGGCCTCGGCGCAGTGATGGCCATGGTTTTCTGGAAATATGGTTATATCCTTGTTCCGGTAATTACCCAGCGTGCCCGTATTGTCACCATCGATAGTGCTGGTTTCGAGGTTCCACCGTCTAATGATGTAATCGTGAAAAAATCAGGTTCTGTTTATTATGCAAGTGCTTTTCTTGGCATCAAAATATATGAATCTGCGACAGAAAAATCTGCCGAGGAAAATTTTACATACAACCAATATTTTGAGCGGGCGATTTCCGGTCTTAAATATGTCGTGAAAATCGCGTATATGATGTACGTGGAAGACATAGGTGAAAAAAGAAAGCTTATAGAAACCAAAAGGGCAGAGGCACAGCTTCGTCTTGCACGTGAGCGTGACAAGCCGGAACCGGATGTCCTGAGAATTGACAAATATGAACGTGAAGTGACCCTGTGGGATACCCAGCTTAACAAGCTTATCAAGGGGCTGAAGCCAATGGGGGTTGTTGCATATGCAATGACTACTGCGGCCGGAGTGAGTAAAGATGCTGCAATCGCATCAGTCAAGTCACAGGCGAACGAACTTAAAACCGTTCTTGCAAATTCACTTAATGTGGAAGTCAAATGGCTTACTGCGGATGAAATGCTTAAATGTTTTGAATGGGAGACCTTCTTCCCAACGTCTACACACGAACTCGAAGAGAGTGTGATGTAACAATGACACTTGGCGGCAGACTAGAACTGATCCGGTTATCCAATGTGGAGCTGGCAAAGCGGAATTTACTGGTGAGACCTCCAGAGCCCCCGATGGAAGTTATTTTCGGGGATCCGACCAATTCGATTTATATCGGAAGAACCGCCATTCTCAATGTCCCGTTTTATTGGGATTATCAGAATGTTGCAAATCCACATATCGCAATCGTCGGTATCTCGGGTTCCGGTAAATCCTATTTTATCAAGACTTTCCTTTTGCGTGCAGCTTATGTCTGGAACTCCAATGGCCTTATCATAGACTGGGCCGGGGAGTATAAAGACTGGGTAAAGCAAACTGGTGGAAAGGTCGTTTCTCTTGGTAAAGGTTCTTACCTGAATATCATGGATTTGGGTGGCATGAAGCCATACGACCGTATAAAACAAATCATGCGAACACTCGAAATTCTTACCGATATCACCCAATATCCTGAGCAGAGGCGCCTTACCGAACAGGCTTTGGAAAAGGCATACATCGAGGCAAAATTCCGCATGGATGTCAGGAATCAGAAAAACGAATTCGGGAAATCCCTTCAGCCCCCGACATTCAAGGATGTTGTACGGATTCTCGAGGAAATGGCCCAGATGGGAAACTACGAGTTTCCGGCAGAGCTTGACAATTCAATTTACCGGATTAAAAAATTCACTAAAAGCGGGGAGGATTATTTTGCACAGACAAGTACTGTAAGTCTGGACGAGATTATCACCTCTGGTCTTGTGGACATGGATTTATCCGGGCTTCCTGATGAAAACATGAGGGCATTGGCTGCACTGACCCTCCTTCAGTTCATAAAGGAAAAAATGCGCCTTACGGGGTATTCTTCTGAAAAAGGAATCCGCCTTCTGGTGGTTCTGGATGAAGCCTGGAAAATTTCAAAAGAAGAAAATTCTGATGCAGTCATGATTGTACGGGAAGGCCGTAAATACAACTTCGGAATGATTATCGCATCCCAGAATCCCACGGATATTTCAGATACCATATTTTCAAACGTAGGCACCACGTTCATGCTTAAAGTCAAGTTTGAACGATTTTTGGATTATCTTCAGGGCTCATTGAACTTTTCTAATTTCATGAGGGATGAAATAAGCAAGCTGGGTGTGGGGCAGTGTGCAGTCAACATGTCCTTTACCAATCCGACTCCATATCCGAATACATTTTTGATAAAACAAATAGAAGGTGAGGAACCAAGCAAAGAATACTTTTTGGATCTTGCTTCTGTTCTTTCAACCAAACAAAAGAGGGATATTTCTATGGCGAGGAGCATATCATTTTTGAAGGATGATTTCAGGAGAAAATTAAGACAGTATGGTCTGGAAGATGACAAGATTGAGTCGGTTTCAAAACTTTTTGAACAGCATAACCGCCATTTCGATGTCGTTTCTTTTGTCCTTTTGCTCGAGCGTTACGGAATTTCCAGAAGAACCATCAGCGATTTCCTCAAGGATGTCGGCATAGACGATATCACAATAATCAATATATTCGGCAAGGCGGATGTGAAAAAGACAGATAACGTTTCAGAGGATTTCACACAAGTGGTTGTTGAAGATTAGGTGTTTATATGGATGTATGTATCATATGCCAGAAGGATGTTGCAGGAAAATCTGCGGTTTCAGTCAAGGAAGACAGAATAATCCTTGCCATCCGGTCAATGAAACAGGCATTAAAGATGGCACAAAACAACAAACTGTATGTCTGTGAAACCTGCATGGAGGAACATTCAAAAAGAAGGAAAAGTTTTGAAAAGAGCATGCTGTTCTTCGGTGTTCTTGCAGCCATCGTTGTTGTCCTTTTGTTCATTTCAATGATTCTTTCCGGACGATTCGATATCATGGCAATTTTTTCAATATTCATTATTGGCGTGCTGATACTTTTATTTTCATTACTGTTTAAGTATACTCCCGCCACTGAAGGTCCTCCAAAAGTTGTCGGAACCACGGCTTCAAGAACGGACATTCCGGTTGTCAAAGAATCCAAAAAAGTTGCCGGTATCCAGAATCCAAAAAAAGCGGTAGAAAGCAAAAAAACCAAAAAGAGCTGATTATATGGTACTTCCTGTTGAAAAAAAAGCAGCTGCTCCTAATGCCCCATCATTCGGCGGTAAACCCCAGGTTGATGCATTTTCCATAAAAGGAAAAATGACCGGTTCTAAAAAGGACATAACCTCTGTTTTAAGTTCAGTTTCCTTTCTGGAAGTTGCTACTGAAAAGGACGCAATCAACGCAGTGTATGTGGAATCGCGTGATATAAACAAAGAACCATATCTCTTTTCGATAATCCGTATAAGGGAAGATGTAATGGAAGTTGTTTATTCTATTCCGCAGGAAATCGCACCGAGAAAACGAAAAGTGGACATGATTAGATATCTTCTGAATATTCTCACACTTATCAATGATTTTTATCAGGTGGACATAAAGGTTATTTATCAGCTTATGGAGACTGCGGTAAAGGATATCTCAGAATCAGTTACTATGGAATACTCCAAGCTTTATACGGCATACGATTCTCTTAAAAAAGAAAATCAGGACCTTAAGAAAAAGGTTACCCGTTTGAGTGAAGAGAATACTGCATTGACTTCAAAAACTTATGAACTAAAAGCAAAATCTGATGAAGTGGAAGTTGAATTGTCAAAATACCGGACTCTTTCAGACGAGGTATTGCGTGCAAAGCTTCAGGAATGGATATTGGAACATGCCGGAGAAATCAATGTTATTGAATTTGCAAAGATTCATCATGTTACCGAAAGCCAGGTTGAAATGCAGCTTAACAAGCTCGTTAATGAAGGTTATCTTGCCGTGCTGTCCTAGGGTTTTATAAAATGGCAGAGATTAGTGGAAAACTACGGAAAAAAATATACGAGTTCGATGTACGTAAAAAATACATCTCAGTTAGTCGCTACTCTGTAATCCAAAAAACCCCCGTCGAACGTGCCATGGAATTGGTAAACGGCATTTTTGCCAGGAAAGGTCCGGTTCCTGCTACGTCATCAAAAAACAAGCCCACACAGTCCCCGGGCGGCTTTAATCTCAATATCATCATTCTTGCAGTGTTTCTGTCGCTGCTTTTGCTTGCTGTTGGCGCGTTTTTTTTAATCAACAATGTGGCGTCAACCCAATATTACTCCCCACCTGCAATTGAAAATGGGAAAATTTCAAGTGTAATCCTCAGTGGGGATGTTTATAATGCAGGTACGCTTGGTTCAGATACCCATGTTGCCGGAATTTTGATAAATTACTCCGGCAGTTACATCTCAAATTATTCCGTGTCCATTGATACCTTCAAGGAGCCGTTGCCACAGGAATTTTACATTCTTGACCATCCACGAATAGAAGCCACTACATATTCGGATTTTGTTCAGAAGTTGCGTTCCAATCTG
Organism: Microcaldota archaeon; assembly: GCA_964560865.1. Classification (GTDB taxonomy): domain Archaea; phylum Micrarchaeota; class Micrarchaeia; order Anstonellales; family Bilamarchaeaceae; genus CAZLMI01. Next base: position 4,419 of record CAZLMI010000010.1, on the reverse strand, counting down.
AAAGAGAAAGACATAATCCTCAACCAAATTTCCATGCAACAGCTTGAAACCGTGCCCGGTGGTGCATTGGTTGTCATTCCTACGGGAGCAATACCTCAGGAAATTCTCGGTGTAGGAAGCGATATTTCAATTCAGAAAATGGTTGAGCGCGGAGTTGTAGTGGTATACATCGGCCAGTCATTTAGTACTATGCTTAATGGAAGCCTTGCAGTTTCTACCCCGGATTCGGTTAAAAGCAAGCTTCCGGTGACATTTTTATCCAAAGCCAGTTCGTCTGATTCAAGGATATCTCTTTACCAGCCGCTTTATCTGGCAACTGGCAATTCCATGAGTTCATTTTCTTTATTTGGTTCATTATCCGTTTTAAGAACCGGAACCAAGGGTGGTGCATTCATATTCTTTCCGCAGACCCTTGATGCCGGCTGGAGAAATAACGGTACACTTGCTGCCAATGATGTCACCACGGTGATACTGAGCTCAGAATGGCTTACTGCTGATGGCAGTGCAAAAACCTATTTATTCCAGAATCTTTCCGGCAGTGATCTTTATGGTCAGCGCATGTTTTTTACCTCTCCTTTCAGCGGAACAAAACGTTCTTTGCGGGTCAAATTGGAAGGTTATTCTACAACCACTGGCAAGCGTGTTTCACAGTATCGGGTTTTTTCTGTTGAGAAAAAAACTGCCGGAAACATTTATCTGAATGTTCCTGATGGGTTTACAGTAATACCTACAAACATAACCGGAAGTAAGATTCGTGTTAATGTGCGGTTTGATGAAACGTCTGTAAGCACTCCCAATATATTCGTAGTCACCCAAAATGCTTCCCTTCACGAATCCGAGAGAATTGCAAAAGGCCGTACAAGCACTCAGGCTCCAATAAATTTTGATAAAGATATATTTGAGGAAGGCGGGGAGTATATCTTGAGTATGTCTGATGATGAAAGCCGGGTGTACGCCCAAAGCTATATGAAAATCGTTTCCCTTGACATTTATGGTCCGTTTGCTTCTGCGAGAAAGCCAAGCGAATATTATTTTACCATCAAGATGTCGGACGGGCAGGCAGTTCCCCAGAATCTCATAACTTCGATCAATTTGGATGTTAACGACGGTAAATTAGGTCAATATACCTATTCCGGTCTTTCCAGCTACGAAACAATTATCGTTGACCTTGGTAAATATACAAATAATGACCGAATTGGCCTTGGGAATCATACATTTACATTTACCATTGGCGGTTATCATAAAACAATTTCGGTGAATATCCGTGCACCAGAAACAATATTCACAAATCCCATGTTTCTTACTGTAGGGTTTATCTCACTTATAACCGTTGCGGTTGGTGTCTTTTTTGCACGCAAGGAAGCGATTCTATACCAGCTTGATATTCCTGATTTTCCTGCAATTGCCCGTAACAAAGTTCCATTGCAATCCGATACCATACTTGGTTTATTCACCAAGGTCAATGAAAACTACCATTGGGATTATACTCCCCTTACCATCAACGAGCTTAAGAACGGATTCAGGACTATTTACTATAAAGGCAGGCCGCTTTCAATAAGCGATTTTAATATCGAATATATCCTGAATATCCTTATTCGAAAAGGCAGTGTTGTCGAATCTTTGGGGTACTACGGTCTCACATCCTGGGAACTGAAAACCAGACATTCAATCCGTTATTTGTCATTAATGAGGCGGGTAAGGGACATATGCGTTAATAATGCGGTGCCGTTTACTCCGTTAGGCGAGTCGAAAATATGCGATTCTGAAATTTCGGTTGTTGGTCAGTCTATGTTTTTGCATCTCTATGACAAAAAGACCGACATCCAGTCCATGCTCAAAAAGATTCTCCCTACAATCAACAAGGGCATTACCCTGGTTTTGTTCCAGGATGAAGATGAAAAGGCTGAATTCGAGGCAGTCCTTAATTCCCCGACAGTTATTCCGATTATCCTGAAACTTGAAGGCGATGGTCGTTCATTGCTTCTTCATACCATCTCTGATTTTGAAAAGATGTTGCAGGAGTTTAAGAGTGTGTAAGTGCCCTTTGCATTGAACTAAATCATTTCCAGAACAGGTTCGGCATTAAGCCCGAGCTTCATATATCTGGCTTCTCCCGGGAGCAGCCATCTTGCTTCTTCATGTTCGTTGCTTACAATGACATTATCCGAGTGAACCTCGGTTTTGTAAACAATATAAACAGAATGCTTATCGTCATCGTCTTTTTTGTATGTTGCAGAAGTTATTCCGATAAATTTCATTTCATTCGGGGTTATTCCGGTTTCCTCTTTGAATTCCCTTAAAGCCGAGGTTTCAGGGTTTTCGCCCCAGTCTACGCCTCCGCCCGGGAATTCCCATCTTCCGTCATGGCGTTTCATAAGGAGTATTTTATTCTTGCAATAAGCCAATACATAAACGTTTAGTTCCTGTACTTTCAAGCGCTTACCTCTTTTGGTAGGTACTTGAGTTCAGTTCCTGCATTTTTTCTTCATCCAGGAATTCCAGCATTTTATTGCATCTTTCACAGCGGAATGATTTTTCGCATGCATGGCTGAATTCCTGCACGCTCGGTATGCCGCACGTAGGGCAGAAATAATGTTCTCCGCTTGCTCCATTCAGGCATTCTTTCTTTTTGGATTGTTCACTGGCCCAGTCATGCATTTTCTCCTTGTTCAGGGCCCAGCTGTACGAATACCATCCTGTTTGATTGTCCTTATCCCTGATATAACTTACCAGACCTTCATTATGTAATTTGTTTAACGTGGCCCTTACATCGCTTATTTTTAATTTAAGCCTTTTTGCAAGCTCTTCGTCAGAGAGGTTTCCATAAAAATTCCGTATTATTGCGAGTGCATTTTCCCCGCCTACGTCTATCAGGATTTGCCTTACAAAAGAATCGGTCAGAACCCGGTGAACCTTTTTCATTTCCTCAAGTTCCTTTTCATTTATTTTTGGTGCCTGTGTTTCATCATTATGATTAAGATTATGGCTTTTTGCAGATTTTGAAAATTTTACTTTTTTATTTATTCTTATGACGAATGATTTTTTCTTAGGTGCTTCTTTGGTTTTTGCCGCATTTTTTGGCGTTTTTTTATTTGATGAGGATTTTAAAGGCTTAGGTCTGGATGATTTAGTGTTCTTCTTTGTCAAATAATCACCTATTCACACATTATTACCGCATCATTTATATTTAAATCTTTCTCTTTTTGGAGCTTTGACCTAAAGTCAATTCTGCACCTAAAGTCTGAAAATTGCTCAGAAATTATACGTTTCTGTATCCCAAACTAGTGCTCAGACAACACAGTCTGATTAATATCTACATTTGCCTTAAATTTGATCCATTTAATCTTTGGGTCTACAGACCAATATTTATCTTTCCCATTTTTTCTCCTTAGATAGATACAACCTTCTTTTTCCAAGTCATTTAGATATGTTGAAACATTAGACCTAGCGATCTCAGTTAGTTGAGAAATATGTCTATTGGTTATCTCTTCGTGTTCAACCATTTGCTCTAATATCCGTCTTGGATTATTTGGAAGATTGTGTAGGTATCTTTTTTCAACCAACTGTTTAAGCACTTTCCCTATACTTTCTGAGTTCAAAATTACTGGTTTTTCATTAGTACATTCGACTATGGCAGTAGAAAGACTATTTAATATATATCTAATATTTCCATTATAAAGTTCGTATAATACGTGCAGAGCAGATTTATCAAATGGTTTTATGACTCTGAGTTCTTTACTAATTTTCAATATTTCAAGACGTTTTGTTATTATCTGTTCTATTTCATTTTCACTTAGTTCCTTCATCAGTATTGGTATGTCAGATACTATAGATGCAAATCTAGGCATACTCTGAAATATTGAATGAACAGTTAAGTTTCCAACAAATACAAAATGTACATGGGGAATTTGGAAGACATCGCGTAAATCTTCAAAAATTTCCCGTATTGATCTTTCTGGTAAATTCTCTAGATTATTATAATGAAATATCGTTTCTCTACCTTTTTTTTCATAAATCTCTTTAACAATAGTCTCTAAAAACTCATGCAATGCGGCGTCAGAGATTATTTCTGCACTTTTTTTATCTACATCAACGGATATGCCCCCACTGATGGTCAGAGCACCACCACTTATTCCTGTAACTCTTTTTTCAATAGAACTTAACTCAACTAACCTTTTAATCTTTTCAAATAGCTCATCAGACAATATATCTCTTCTGTCTTTTCTAAGATTGAGAGTCGAGTAAATCGCATAAATGGTATTAAGTACAAATTCAAAACTTGTCCAAGTTTTTAAAACTTTTACCTCTTTAAGCGGAGAAAAAAATTTATTACTTTCAATGGCTTTGTGACGAGCCACATTGACAAATGTAGTTTTTCCAACTCCAACATCCCCAACTACCAATATTTTACTACAACCA
>CAZLMI010000009.1:0-12635 GCA_964560865.1 Microcaldota archaeon | reverse complement strand
CTGATTTTGACATAAGAAAACCGAAGGAATTGCTGAGGGCAATGAAGAAATCAAAAATCCACGGTGTCCAGACATCGTTATTTTATGCACGCGGGCCACCAGTCCTGATAAAATTCTGGAAAAGACTGACCGGCAGGGGTTAATTTTTTTCTATTTGCAAGACAAAAACATATTTAATCCTGCACATAGTACTCTTTCCAATGGCGGATTTTGTTGGCATGCATATTGCCGGGATTGTGGTTACAGCTTCTATACTGCTTGCAGGCATACTTATCGGTGCCGGGCGCGCATTTGGTTATAAAAAAATAGAAAATTTTGGAATAGAAGAGCTGATACAATCCATTATAAATGGTGCAATCATAGGTGCATTTGCAGTTATCATTGGTTTCGTTTCTTCTGTCAGCGAATCACTTGTTCAAAACAAATGCGGGGTTGGGGATGCCGTGCAGCAGCTTTCCTGTTCGATACTATCCCTCGAATCATCTGTATTCTCGCTTTTCCAGGGTGTTGTAAAAACCCTTAATCTGATTGGATATTACCAGGGTCTTAGCCTTGATTTCGGCTCGTTTTCAATTGCCCCGTTTTCCAATCTATCATCCCTTTCCTCAGTTCTTTCTTTCAATACATTGCTTTTGCAGCTTCTTATTATCCTCTTGAATTTAAACGTTCAAATACTTTCATTTATCTCCAGCAGTGCGCTGCTTCTTCTTCTTCCTGTCGGTCTTGTGCTTCGGACTTTTTTTGCCACTCGAAAAGTCGGGGGGTTTCTTATTGCGCTATCCATCGGTCTTTATCTTTTTTATCCTGTTTTTATTTTGATATTTCCAGACCCTACGCCCACAGTGACAATTGCCACAAATTCACTGGTTGCTTTCAATAACAATAATTACTATGCCACGATTCCAGTGGTTGACCTTAACAATAACTATGCTATTGCAGGCAAGCTTGATGTAATGGGTGGACGGTGCAATGGTAATATCTCAAATGCTTCGCTTTGCCAGAATCTTACGTTATCCCTACCGGCAAATTCCACAGCTGATTTTTCAGGCGACCTTACATTGCTAAGCCAGCAAACCGGGCATTCGGTTTCCAGCGTTATTCTATATGCTGTCATCGCACCGTTATTCTCGCTTCTTGTAACTATTGTTTTTGTCAGGGAGCTTACCAGCCTTCTGGGCGGCGAATTGTCACTTTCTGCGATTTCAAATATCTGAATACGTTTTTTGTGATTATGAATCTGAAATGGAAAAACTAAAAAAAAAATAAAAAATATCTACCCACAGTATCCCATTCCATTCACAGTTTCCCTACATACTTTTCCTGTAAATTCATTTGGACAGTTGTGGAATGCATATGAGCACTGGGAGCCATTCTTATAAAATTCAAGCAAAACATCTGCCAGACAAACATCCCGGTTTTCCCATGTGTCCCTGCAAATACCCGCTGTTTTCGGGTCATCACCATTATCGGTTTCGCTTACATGCACTACTGCGGCAAATCCAATTGCAACCAGCAATATTATCCCCATAAATAACATCGGTCTAACGATTCTTTCCATAATAATCCCAATATATCCGAGTCAGTAAAAATTTTAAATACCACTGGAGAAGTTCAAGTGTTCGACAAATCGAACACACGCTGTCCGTAAATATAATTTACGTACATCAAGCAGGGGTAAGTATGTTTTTAAACCGAATAATAACCTTAGCAACACTAATTGGGGGTATTCTGGCAGTAATTGTTTCCATACCCTATCCAAATCCGTTCCTCCCGGTAATTGCCGCATTTTTCTTTACAATTACCTTATTGCTTTGGAAATACGGATATTTGATTATTCCATTTTTTACAAAGGCAGCCAGAATCGTGGAAGTTCGCGGTGGCTACGAAATCCCGCCTTCCAGAGACGTCATATTGAGAAAGTCCGAAAACGGATATTATTCCACAAAATTCATGGAAGTCCGGTTTTATGAGAGTACTGTCGATAAGGACAATGACCAGAAAAAGGCCATTTTCGAATCGTTTGAAAAAGCGATAAGCTCATTGAAGTATATCGTCAAAATCTCATTGCTGATTTCTGCGCTGGATCTTTCATCCCATGTTGACGAGATAAAAACCAAACGTTCGGTTGCAGAAACAAAGAAATCAAAGGACGGCAAAGGTAATTCCGATGATGTGGTAAGGCTCGATCGTGAGATTGCCCACTGGAACCGTCTTTTGGAACGCATAACTCACGGAGAACGGCCTGTCGAAGTCATATCCTTTGCTTCTACCACCGCGTTCGGAATTACCCGCGATGAGGCCATTTCAAGGGTACAAAGGCAGTTTAAGGAACTGAAGACTATCCTGTCAAGTTCCATGGGTTGCGATGTTGTCGAGCTTGTTGATCTGGACATGCTCAGGTGCTTTGAATGGGAATATTTCTTTCCAACAAGCCATGAAGAATTGCGGGACGAGGTATTTTAGTAATTTTTTTAATAAAGAGGCATTTCATGAAGATATCCTACATGCTTTCCAAGGAGCTTGCAAAGAAGATGGTGCTGGTGCATCCGCCGGAGCCAAGAAAAAATCTTCTTCTTGCATCCCCTTCAGAAGGAGTATACATCGGAAAAACCCGCTTTCTGCACACACCGGTATTCTGGGATCCAAGAAAGCTTATCAATCCCCATATAGCAATACTTGGTATTACCGGTTCTGGAAAATCATTAAACAAGGATGAGACAGTTATTGTTCGCATCGATGGAAGAGTAAAATTAATCAAAATAGGTCAATTTGTTGATGAATTAATTCTAAAATCTCAGGTGGTTTCAACAATAGATGATTTGGAAGGAATTCCAGAGCCCAATGTCGAAGTTTTTTCTTTTGATTATAAATTGAAAGCTTCATGGTGTAAAGTATTATTTGCAGGTAGAAAACCTGCTCCTGCAAACCAGTATCATTTCGAAACTGCTAGTGGAAGAAAAGTAACCACAACTGGAGATCATAATTTAGTTGTTTTAAGAGATTCAAAAATTCTCATGGTAAAAAGTACTGAAGTAAATACTGGGGATTATGTGCCCCTTCCTAGGCAGATTAAATATGATGGAAATATTGGAAACATCAATTTAATTGAAATATTAAATTCAAATGATATCTTCGTTTCTGGTGCAAATAATCTGGCTGCACTCGCTCACAGTAATATAAAAAACCAGCCAATTGATTTAAAATATGATAAATATCTTCGGTTTTACAAGTTCGGTCGTTCGATTCCACTCAAATATTTTAAACAATTGATCTCACATTACTCCAATTGTAATCTCACAAAACTGTATGTGAAGGCTACAAAAAGCAAGAAATACATACCTGCAAATATCGCGAAAGATAAACTGTGTTATTTGTTTAGGCTTCTTGGATATATTGTTGCTGAAGGTACAATAACAAACCGAACAATTATGATTAGTGGCATAGACCAAGAGGTCGTGGATGACATATCGAATTGCTTTACTCAGCTTGGAATTTCATACTTCAAAACTAAGACTTCGGTAATTACTGGAGTTAAGGTATTTTTTAGATTGGTCGAATCCCTTGGTTTTGTTGGTAAATCTCATCAAAAATCAATAGGTGGAGTCATCATTAATGCACCTAAAGAATATCTGTCAGAATTTCTGAGGGCATATTACGAAGGAGATGGCGGAGTGGAACATGATAGTGTGTGTTGCACTACTAAATCACCAGAACTTGCTAATCAATTGGGATATTTATTATTAAGGTATGGGATCATTGGTAGAATACATTGCAGTTGGAAGAAAGCCACTAATTCTTCACACAATGGTGATACTTATTATAGAATATCCATATCTGGTAAAGAGCAATTAAGTCGGTTTATGAAAGGTATTGGATTTGTTTCACTATCCAAAAACAAAAAGTTGGAAATTGAGATAGATCAAATAGCCAGTGCCAATACCAATGTTGATTTAATTCCAAATGTTAACCAAGTATTTGAAACAGTTAGAACACGATATAATTCTTCCAGATCACAAATGACTTACTCTGTAAAACGAGGTTTACGCAATCCATCGAGATCTTATGTTAATTCTTTTGTACAATCTATTGATGGTTGCGAAGGTGATCCTGATTTTGAATTTCTCAAATTACTTTCAGAAGGGGACTTATTTTGGGATCGTGTTGTAACTAAGCGTGAATCAAATGTTCCCGATGATTTTGTTTATGATTTAACAACTGAAAATGAAGTTTTCTTGGCAGGTTTTGGTGGAGTTTTTGTGCACAACTCCTACACAGTCAAAACCTTTCTTACACGAGCCTCAATTATCTGGAATAGCAATGCAATCATCCTGGATTGGGTCGGGGAATACAATTCCTGGGTGAAACAGGCTGGCGGTACGGTCATCGATCTTGCAAACCAGAAACTTAACCTTCTTGACCTGATAGGTCTTCCAAAAAATACAAGAATAAAACAGATAATATCTGCATTGGACATCCTTCTTGACCTTAAACAGTATCCAAATGAACGGGATGAAATCGAGGAAGCGCTTGAGGTTGTTTATGAAAAAAAGAAAAAGCCCACATTCGTTGATGTAGTTGCTCGCTTGGAACAAGTTGGAAATAAAAAAGCGGCACGACTTTTGAAACGTTTCACTACTGAGGGTAGTGATTTTTTTGCAGGAACATCCACGCTTGACATCAGGAAGCTGACGACCTCCGGGCTGGTGTGCCTTGATTTGCATAACCTGCCGACTGAAGAAATGCGAAGCCTTGCCGGCCTTACCATTCTTCAGTATATCAAAGAGTTCATGCGGCTTGAAGGGTTTCAGGATGAAAAAGGTATCCGGCTTTTTGTGGTTCTGGATGAAGCATGGAAAATCGCACAGGACGACCGTTCCGATGTCATTACCATTCTTCGTGAGGGAAGAAAATACAATTTTGCACTTATCATCGCCACCCAGAATCCAGGCGATATGCACAAAACCATCTTCAGCAATATCGGTTCAGTTTTCGTGCTGCGTCTTATATTGAAGGAATATCGTGACTATGTGCGCAACTCCATAGGTTACTCGGCGTTTATTGACAACGAAATCGGTAAATTCGGTGTTGGTGATGCCGCTGTAAACATGATTTTTGCCGAGAGGCAGTCCAAAGTCATGACCTTTCTCATGAACAAAATAGATGGGGAGGAACCTTTATTTTTGTATACTGTTAAGGGTGGGGATATGGACATTGAAATCGAAAGGGAACAATTTGTAAAAATGCTTTATGAGCTTGGGCTTACTGAGAGTCAGCTTGGCATAATAAAAATGGAATTTGAAAAAAGCGACGGCTTTATTGCAGGTGAAAAGCTCGTTGCCTTGCTGGAAAAATTCGGTTATTCGCGGCCATCCATAATGTCTTTCCTGAGGCAGCTGGGTGTTGATGAGAAAAACCTCATCAAGATATTTTCTCTCGTAAAAATGCGGAAGGCGACAAAAGGGGTCGTAAATGTAACGCTGGAGGATTGAATTCATGGAAGAAAAGCTTGAAATATCAGGAAAGAAAAAAAAGGAATTGCGTTCGCTTTCTTCAATGATGGGCAATCTTGGCTATAATAAAATTTCATATTCAAAAGACAGGCTTAATGTTGAAAAATATAAGGGAGAAGACCTGAAAGGCAAACCCAATCTGGAGTATACCATTGTATTCGGTTCGAACGGAATAACATTTACATACGCAGTTCCACAAGAATCGAACAAAAGAAAAAGGCTGATTGAACTCTTTCCGACATTCCTTGATGTCATACGTGTTTCTGAAGATTATTATGATATAAAGCCCACGGCAATCCTTTCGCAGGTTAAATCCGTTATTGATGATATTTCAAAAGTCGTAGACAAGGAAGCGGTTGAAATAATGACCGAGCTTGAAGAGCTGAAATTAAGGTTTAATGCGATTACTTCGAAGTACAATGATCTTGTACGTTCTTCCGAGGAAAATGCCAAGATACTGATTGAGTGTGAACGAAGGCGCGATGAGTTGCGTGTACGTGTTGATGAATTAACCGGAGTAAGCGATGCGACCCTTAAAGAGGATTTATATACTTGGATAAAAGTTCATAACGGAAGCATTGATGTCCGCGAATTCAGCAAGGCACATTCATTGTCAATTGCGCGTATTGAAGAAGGTCTGAATCATCTTGTGAAAGATGGCTATGTTAAGCGAAGGTTTGATTAAATGGTAAAAATGGAATTCATGATTCTTAAAAATTATCCTACCGAACGCAGCTATTTCATAAAAAAACCTTTGCATACTTCAATATTTGCATCAATCAAAGATTTGATGGTCGGTTCAAATAAAAAATCCGAGAGCTGAGCCAGGTATTTTCAGGTGTTCAAATGAAAATCCTTCTTGTTGGTAATGGGGCCCGTGAGCATGTTCTTGCAGAGGCAATTGCAAAAGATGCCGAGCTTTATGCAGTAATGGAAAAGAAAAACCCTGCAATTGCCGCACTTTCAAAAAAATTCTGGATAACCGATATTCACAATCCACGGGCAGTTACGGATGCAGTCAAGGCTGAACGAATCGATGTTGCATTTGCAAGTCCTGATGCGGTTATTGCTGCGGGCGTAAGCGATGCGCTTGCTGCGCTTGGGATAAAGGTTGCATCACCAACAAAAAACGCATGCAGGATTGAATGGGACAAGTCTTATGCACGCATGCTCATGGACAAGTATAAAATCGGCTGCAATCCAAGGCACGTTCTGGCAACAAATATTGCAGAAGCAGAAAATGCGATAAACACCTATGGAAAAGTTGCAGTAAAGCCGCTTGGGCTTACGGGTGGCAAGGGTGTAAAAGTGAGTGGGGATCACCTGCGTAATACTGAAGAAGCGATTTCATATGCAGCTGAGGTTATAGGAAAAGAGGGCAGGGTGCTGATTGAGGAGAAGCTCGAAGGCGAAGAGTTTAGTTTATTTGGATTTTCAGATGGGAAAAAAATTGTTTTTACACCTCCGGTGCAGGATCATAAACGGGCGTTTGCAGAAGATAAAGGGCCAAACACCGGGGGAATGGGAAGCTATTCTACGGGTGGGTTGCTTCCTTTTATGAAACCCGGCGATCTAAAAGCAGCACAAAAAACAATGGAGCAGACCATCTTTGCAATGGCTAAAGAGAATAATCCTTTTGTAGGCGTTCTTTATGGCGGTTTCATTATCTGCAGGGACGGGATAAAACTGATTGAATACAATGCACGTTTCGGGGATCCTGAAGCGATGAATGTTGTGCCTCTTTTGGATGGTTCGCTCAGTAGCGTATTTCTTTCCATGGCGGAAGGGAAGCTAGGAAATAAAAAGATAAAATTTACAGACAAATGCACTGTGTTGAAATATCTGGTTCCGAATGGTTATCCGGGCAAGTCTGTAAAAGATGCAGAAGTTATCGTAGATAAAAAAAGCATCGAATCTTCAGGTGCACATATCTATTATGCCGCGGTTTATGAAAAAGACGGGAAAGTGTATACCACGTCCTCTCGGGCATTTGGGATGCTCGGCATTGCAGACAATCTGGAAAAAGCAGAACAAATTGCAGAAAATGCATGCGGGTTTGTAAAAGGTCCATTATGGCATCGTGAAGATATCGGGACCAGTGTTCTTATTGAAAAAAGAATTAAACATATAGGAGAAATCCGGGGCTAGGTTCAGGATTATAAATCTGCCATTGAATATGTAGACAATGCGCCCCAATATCTTCAAGGTCTTAGTTGCGTTATTCGTTTTTCTTTCACTGTTGTCCGCGCAGCAATTCGGTTCGTCAATCATAAAAGTCGAGCGTACGTGGGTAATTACCGCATCCAAGCCAACGCAGTATACTTTTGAGGGCTTTTTTATAGTAAACAACAGCAATCAGCAGGTTCTCAATATAACCACCACCCCGGAAATGGATCTCCTCGAGTTTTTTGATGGTTCGATAAAACTGCATTATTCAGGCTCCATAAAATCCAGGCAAGTGCTTCATGCGGTTGCGTTTGTAAAATTAAATTATGATACTAATCTTACCTCCGATATCCCATTAATCCCGGATTCTTTTAATTACACAAATCTTACCCGGCCAAATTCTGCGATTGCAGACCAGGCAGGTCGGCTTTCCAATAATCTGTCTACTCTTAAAACAATCCACAACATGGTTGAATGGACCCATAATTATATTCAATATGATTCCAGCTATTTCGCATTGGTAAAGGATGCACCCACGGTTTATTCTGAAAAAAAGGGTGTTTGTGTGGAATACTCCCACCTTTTGATGTCACTTGCACATTCGGTAGGCATCAAAGTACGGTATGTTGGCGGTTATGTTCACACCACTGACTGGCAACCGCATGCATGGACGGAATTTTATATTCCGCAATATGGCTGGCTTCCTGCTGATGCTACATTTAACCAGATTGGAATTTTGGATAATTCCCATGTGATGTTCGGTTATGGCGAAGACCAATCTTATCTATTCGATAAATTAACAATAAGCGGCGGAACATCATTTTCTGTTGAAGACAATGTAAGTTTTGTAGACCAGAAAACTGATTTAAAAGGTGTTTCATTGAAACTTGTTCCGGACAATAAAACATATACTGTTGCTGTCGAACTCCGAAATAATCGCTCGGATTATGTCTTCGGTTCCTATTTTCTTAAATTCCCGGAATCAATTGGCCATGACAACCAGTCGGTTGTGCTTCTTGAACCTGGCAAGTCCCAAAAATTGTATTATGGGTTGAACAGCTCTTACTTCAAGCCCGGGTATTCATATTTGATTTCCATAAAGTCCGCTTTCAACGACGCTGTTGATGAGAAAAATGTCACGATTGTTCCATTCTCTTCTCAAAACTCCCATTCACAGGTATCTGAAACGGGTGTCTGTGCAGGTGCATTTATTCTTATATTTCTGCAATTAATGATCTATAAATTTCGATGATTCTATGGCAAAAGTTCATGTAATTGGTGCTGGCCCTGCGGGTTCTATTGCTTCTATATCCTCAGTTAGGGAAGGCCACAACGTAATCCTTTCCGAAGAGCATAAAACTGCAGGCATACCTGAGAACTGTTCCGGTTTATTCTCCAAATCTGGTTTGGAAAATTTTAGTTCTTATGTAAATTATAAAAAACACGTAATTAACGAAATGCGCGGTGCAAGCATATCTTTTGCTGGAGAGGAATTTACTGTGCGTGCAAACCGTGCCATGGGATACGTTTGCAGGCGTGCAGAATTTGACCAGGACCTTGCTTTAACTGCCGAATCCGAAGGTGTAAAGGTACATTACAATGAACGCATAACCAATACCTTTCATGCTTCAAACATAATCGGGGCAGACGGTCCGCATTCGATAGTCGCGAATTATTTTAAGATGGGCAAAATTAACCGGCATATATCCACTTTGCATGCAACTTGTAACTACCCGGTTCACGATTCACATATTGTTTATGTATACTTGGATACCCGGATTGCCCCTGGTTTTTTTGCATGGGTTATCCCGCATGATGAGGAAACTGCTGAAATTGCAGTTGGCGTATCACTGCCACATTCAGTTTCTGATTCATGGAAAAAATTCCTGAAATTTATCAATGTCAAAAATGCGCCAAAACCCAAGGGTGCGGTAATTCCTGCAGAAACCCGTCCAAAAACAGCGCTAAGCGCCAACGGGAAAAACGTGCTTCTTGTCGGTGATGCTGCAGGCCAGGTTAAGGCCACTACGGGTGGCGGGGTGATCTACGGGGCCCAGTGTGCAATGATTGCCGGTCGTAATATCTCCAGCCCGTTATTCTATGAATTTGAATGGAAAGCTAAACTTGGAACTGATATCCTGCTTCACCGCTTTATCAATGATTTTATATCAAGCAAAAGCAATTCACAGCTCCGCTGGATTGGCAGGAAACTACGCAACATGCGTTTTGACGAGTACCTGTCCAAGCACGGTTCGATGGACAGCCCTTCAAGCATGATAAAACCCCAGGCAGTTGTGCACATGATAAAAAATATTATGAATAAAGGCTAGTTGTTGTCTGTCCAAGAAAAAAATAATCCTTAAGCCCCTGAAGAAACCGGCTTTGCAGTCTCCTCTGCAGTGCATTGCTCTGAGAGTTGCCTGATGAGTTTATTATCAAGAGCGATTAATTCCATTACAATAGGGTTTTCGGTGTTTAGTTTGTAAAGTGTTGCACGGCCTATTTGCCTTGTTTGTTTTACTATCCCGAGCCCAACCAATTTTGGAAAAAAGGTATGTATTGTACTCCATGCAATTCCGGCATTTTCTGCTATCTCAGTAAGGGGATAATCAAACTCACGAAATGTTATTAAAAAATCTATTACTTTGATTACTGGGTAATTTCCAAAAAGCTTTACAAACGAAGATTCTTCTTCCATACGACCACGACAACAATTTTTAAATCTTTTTATTCTTCTCCTCGTGAACTAATTCCTTGATATTACTTAATTTAAACATTAATGTTTTTAAATCTGAGCGTCTAATTCATATTTGCGGATATCAACGTTTGATTAGTGATAAAATGCAAAATGTGGATATAAAGAAGGTTCTTCTCAGAAAATTAGCTAAACACGGTTATTGGGGTGGTAGACATACCTCTTTCGATAATTTACACAAAGGTTTTCCAAAACATCTAGGCAGAGAAATAAAAATAATTGCAGAAGAACTGATAAAAGACAATATTCTGATTCCAAAACCCACCTCATATGGTTTGCATGTTTCTCTGAATCCACAAATGAAGCTAATTATCGAGGAGATTATTGAGGTTTGAAATTACTGTAATTAATAATCAAGCATCGTAAACCATCCCATCAATCTCTTCTGCAGAACTTTTTATAGTGGATTTTGACATACCTACAATATCGTTTAGTTGTTTTGCCTTTTTCGGTTTGTCATTCATTTTTACACCTATTAATTCAGATATATTTCTTGTGCTGGTTTCCTTTTTAAGCCTAATTACTCTATATAAACCCATGATTGGCAAAACAGAAAAGTACATTCTTGAGGAATTAGAGAAAAAGAAGGGCCTTTTATTTTCCCTGATTGACCCGCTTGATTATCCTTCCCTTGATGATGCAATCAATACTGCAAAGAATGCAGATGAGGCAGACACCGACGTTATTCTTATTGGGGGTAGTACTGGTGTCCAGGGCGAATTACTTGATCAGGTGGCAAAGCGTATCAAAGAGAACGTTTCCAAGCCAGTTATCCTTTTCCCCGGAAATATAAGCACGCTTACCAATTATGCGGATGCAGTTTATTTCATGTCCATGCTTAATTCCAGAAGCCCGTACTGGATTTCAGGTGCACAGATGCTCGCAGCCCCGGTTATCAAGCATTCCAAAATCGAGCCAATTTCCACGGCATATATTGTAATTGAGCCCGGTGGGACTGTGGGCTGGGTTGGTGATTCCAATCTGATTCCAAGAAGCAAGCCGAAGCTCGCAGCCGCACTCGCACTTGCAGCGCAATACATGGGATTCCATTTCGTAGTTACTGATGCAGGAAGCAATCCTGAAGACGGACATATCCCGCTTGAAATGGTCAAGACCGTAAAATCAGTGATTGATATTCCATATATCGTCGCAGGCGGAATAAGGACGCCGGATGAAGCAAGGGACGTTATCCGCCATGGTGCAGATATAATCCAGGTAGGTACGGCTTTTGAGAAAAAAGGTTCGGTTGACAAGATAAAAGCAATGGTAAAAGCAGTACGGGAAGGCGCCAGAAAACGAGGATAAGAAATATGATTGATTCGATTATTGACCTATCTGATCACATTTGATTTTGTATCGTCCACAGTGCCATTTTTCGATGTTTTGTACTATGAATAGTGCCTAGTAGAAACGTATTCAATAGCACTAAATGCATGGCTTTCCAGTGAATTACCCGTCTATAAATACGAATTTCGGTCGCAATTGCATCAAATTTTTACAAGCTTTCAATTTTATTTTTTATTCGGACATAGGTTTCGATATCGCATCTCCATCCTGACAGCACCAGTTTGTCAAGATAGCCAACTGCCGCAGTTTTGCTGATTTTGTTTTTTTGAAGGGCCCTGAAAATGAGAAACGTAGTGTGGTAAGTTTGCACACCATTTGCAACTGCACATGCCCGAGCCAGTTTATCATCTAGAATTACATCAAAACCATTTGCTTTTGCAAGTGAAAGAACGCTTGCTTCGCCTTCACCCAAAGATTCAATAGCAAACTCCTTAGTTATCTTTACCTCGCTTATTTTTACATATTTCTCTAAAAAATCTTTAAGCTCAGAATATTCTGGAAAGGTGGGTATTAAAACTTCTTTTACAACCTGTTTAGTGGAAATATAATCTAGGTCCAAATCCTTAGCTACGTGATATAAACCCGATTTAACCAAATAAATCAGGGGTGTTGCGTTAAGTACAACCTTCATTTAATTACCCTTTGGCAGCAGCTGCTTCCCTGCCTATCCCTTCCTCCGTGAGTGAAATAAAATCGATTTTTTTCTCCTGAAGCAATGTTATCAGCTCGTACAAATGAATATTCAGCATCTTGGCTGCCTTTCCAAGAGAAATTTTCCCGTCCAGAATGAGCTTTATTGCCTCCAGTTTTTTCCATTCGTTTATCCCTAATTCAAAGGCTTTTCTGGCAGCAGAAGA
>CAZLMI010000008.1:11536-12786 GCA_964560865.1 Microcaldota archaeon | reverse complement strand
CCTATTGATTTCAGGATACCTATTTCGCCTTTTCTTTCAGTAACACTCATAAACATAGTATTCGCAATCCCGATTCCGCCAACGAGCAATGCGATTGCCCCGATGGCCCCCAGAAAAAGAGTAAGAAGCGAAGTGACCGTTTCAACCTGCTGATTGATAAAATCCGCAGTGACAATGCTAAAATCCTTTTTGTCTTCGGTTACACGATGGGCTGCCAGCATAAGATAATTAACTTCATCCGCAACTTCTTTTGGATTAACGCCATCCTTCACAGTCATCCGTATTGCACTTATTTCATTTTCGCTTAGCACATCCTTGAACATTTCCTGCGCCTCATCAAAAGAGATTAGAAGAGAACTGTCCAGATTAGAAAATGAATTTCCGGTTTTTTTGAGAATTCCTGCAACCGTGTATTTTTTGTCCATTATATCGATGTTTGATGAAAGCTGGATGGGGTCGTCAAAACTATCGGTTGCAAGGTCATAACCAGCTACAACCGACTGGCGATCCTGCGAAACGAGAAAACGTCCGGATTCGATTTCAAGAGTACCAACGGTTTCCTTATAGACGTCCGGCTGGATACCTACAACGGATACTGTTATTTCCTTGTCCTTGTATTTCACATATGTTCGGCCGTTAATTACAGGAGTAATGTCCTCAATATCACCAATGCGCTTAAGCCGTTCATAATCTTTCAGGTACAACTTACCGCTTGAAGGAAGCCAGGAACTGGCAGCACTTGCACCGCTTTGTTCCACATTGGTAGGGATCACTACGATTGTATCGGAACCAAAGCTTTGAAGCTGATCGGAAACTGTGTCCTTTAATCCCTGAACCAGTCCAACGAGAATCACGATGGAAGTGATTCCGATGACAATGCCGATGACGGTAAGCCATGAACGTATACTACGTTTGCGTAAGGCATTAATCGCATAAACAACCATATCTGGAAAACGCATGATAAATCAGCTTTTTGGTTTTTTTCTGAAGCGGAAATACCAGACCACCAAACCAATGACTATCAGAACCGGCAAAAACAGCATAGCACCAAGGCCATCGGATTTTGAAGCGGAGATATTGACAGACCTTACAATGCTTTTTGCCTTCCACTCCCCGGACTTGTCACGATATGTGACATTCGTAGTGACCGGGTAGCTACCAGCTGCAAGATTGTTAATTTTAACCTTGAATTGGACAGTACTGAAATCATCACTATCCAGGCTGCCAATGTATTGGCCACTGGAAACATC
>CAZLMI010000008.1:10178-11436 GCA_964560865.1 Microcaldota archaeon | reverse complement strand
ATTTCATTTAAATTTTTGAGACGTATGGAACTATCGGAAAACGTAAGCCGTATATCCTTTAGATCGATATTTCCATTATTGGTTATGGCAAGGGTAAGATTGGATTCTTTTCTTGTAACCAAACTTGAATTCTGTATGAATATAATATCGAGCTTCTGTTTTTTTACAGTTACCCGGATAGTGTATGCATCAGTATGACTCAACCCGATTTCATCATTGTATGTAAGGGATGCCGTGATATCCTGGGGACCATCCGTGGCATTCCTTGAATCAAGAAGCACGGTTGTTTTTGTAGAATTATCAATATCCCCCAGATATACATCGTTACTTCCATAAAGCAGGACATTTCCGGAAAAAGACAAACGGGCATTTTTCGCAGAACCGCCATTGTTTTTTATTGTCAAACCAATGGAGTCAATGCCACTGAGAACCGTGGTATCCGTAGATATGGAAATGATTGGTGGATTGACAATGGTAATCGGAACTGAAATTGTATTGGTCGAAGATGAGCTGGAGGAAGATGTTGAACCTGTAAAAACCGCATTTAACAGATAAACCCCGGGTTTTGCATCTGATTTTATTTTAATCGGTATCGAAACAATTGCAGTACCACCGGATTCAATGTCCGCAAGCTTTGGTGAAGCGGTAAGTATAATCTCTGGCGGAACCTGAATTGACAGCGTGAGACCAGTAACCTGATTCGAACCAGTCGGATTGGTAACAGTAACCGTAATTACGCCAGTATCCTGTGACCTGAACGTAGACTTGGATACAGTATAATTATTTACCGACACACCCGCAAATGATAATGCCACTATGGCAAACAATGCAAATACAACCAAATTTAATTTCATACAATACACCTCAGATATTCAACATTTATTTTAATTTATTTTTAATATACACTACAATAATTTCATTAAGATTCCATAATCATACCATCACGTATTCTCACGACCCTTTGGACGATTTTCGTGATACTTTCATCATGCGTGATTATTATTATAGTCCTGCCTTCCGAATGAAGCTTGGAAAAGATAGCAAGCACCTCTTTTCCTGTTTTTGAATCAAGATTTCCGGTCGGTTCATCCGCAAGAATTATTTCCGGATTGTTTACAAGCGCACGGGCAATGGCAACACGCTGACGTTCCCCACCCGAAAGCTGGTTTGGATAATGGTGAAGCCTGTGCCCCATATTGAGGGATTCGAGAACGCTTGTTGCCCGTGCCCGCCGTTCATTACATGAATCACAAAGGAC
>CAZLMI010000008.1:2272-10168 GCA_964560865.1 Microcaldota archaeon | reverse complement strand
GTGGAAGCTCGACATTTTCAACTGCAGTTAAACTGGATATAAGATTAAATGTCTGGAACACGAATCCTATTTCTTTTCCGCGTATACGGGCCATTTCATCAGAGGACATACGGGAAGTATCGACCCCGTCAATATATCGTTTCCCGGAGGTCGGGGTATCCAAAAGACCAATCATGTGGAGCATCGTGCTTTTACCGGATCCGGACGGACCAAGAATGCAAATCATCTCATCTTCTTTTACTGTCAGGTTAACATTTGTCAGTGCATTGAGCTCGGTTTCGCCCATTTTGTAAATTTTATTGATATTTTCGAGTTTCAGGATTTCTCCTGTTTTTGTATTTTTTTCCTTCATGAGACCATCTCTTTAAAGAACCGGCCCCTGAGATTATTGCAAAAGATACACTGTTTTATCTGGGATAACCTGTTTTTCCCGGATGAAGTAATGGAGTATATCTTTTTTATGCGTTTGCCGGATTTGGAAACTTTAACCGAAATCAATCCATTTTTTTGCATGGAAAAAAGAACTGGATAGATGTGTGCCGAACCAACACACATATTTTCATGCTCGTTCTTAAGCATACTGATTATATCATAACCGGTAACCGGCTTTTTTGATATTATCCAGAGGATGAAAGAGACGAAAAGCATCTTCGTGACATTTTTTCTTGCAGAGGCAACGCTCAACGGAAACTTTTTTCCAGGCATATATAATACACTGATATATTAAAAAATAACATATTAATAAAGCTTGGTATTGCCCAACACAAAACAATATATTGATATCGGATGAAATAAAATTTTGGAATGGTGGTGAAGCATATGACAGCAAATTATGAAGTTAAAGACATTGCACTTGCAGAACAGGGAAAATTGAACATAGAACTTGCAGAGATGAGAATGGGCTCATTGATGAAGATAAGGGAAAGATTCGAAAAAGAAAAACCATTTGTCGGACTGACAATAGGCATGGCACTCCATATTACAAAAGAAACAGCAGTTCTTGTGAAGACCCTCGTAAGCGGTGGTGCAAAAGTCGCCATTGCAAGCTGCAATCCACTAAGTACTCAGGATGATGTGGCTGCCGCACTCGCAAAAGAAGGAATTGCCGTGTATGGATACAAAGGAGAGAACAAAGAGGAGTATTATAGGTATATTGAAGCAGTTATTGCGCATAAACCACATATAACAATTGATGATGGAATGGACCTGGTTACCCAAATCCATACAAAACATCCAGAACTCATAAAAGATATAATAGGCGGTTGTGAAGAAACCACCACCGGAGTGATACGACTTCATGCAATGGCAAAGGATGGAAAATTGAAGTATCCCGTCGTTGCAGTGAACGACAATAAAACCAAGCACCTGCTCGACAATTATTATGGCACTGGCCAATCAAGCATAGATGGAATCTTAAGGGCAACCAATGTACTTCTTGCTGGAAAAACGCTGGTGCTATGCGGCTATGGTGATTGTGGAAAGGGGGTCGCATTGCGTGCCAGCGGAATGGGTGCAAATGTAATTGTGGCAGAGGTAGATGCCTTTCGCGCAATGACTGCGGTGCTAGATGGCTATCGCGTAATGCCATTGATGGAAGCCGTGGCAATAGGAGATATCTTCCTTACAGTAACTGGGAACAAGCATATACTTGGACTGGAACATATGAAAAAAATGAAAGATGGGGCAATACTCTCGAATGCCGGGCATTTTGACAATGAGATAGATATCGAAGGAATGAATGCAAATGGCAAGAAAAGAAGAATGCGGCCATTCATGGATGAATATGAGATTTTCGGCAGGAGGTTATATGTTCTTGCAGAAGGAAGATTGGTAAATCTCGGAGCTGCAGAAGGCCATCCTTCGGAAGTAATGGCAACATCGTTTTGCGGGCAATCGCTGGCATGCGAATACCTGGTAAAGAACAAAGGCAAGATGAAACCAGAAGTGATAACACTTCCGGAAGAAATAGACAATAAAATTGCCGAACTACAGCTCGAGGCAATGGGTGTGACGAAGGATGAGCTCACCCAAGAGCAAAAGAAATACCTTGGAAGCTGGGAAGAAGGGACCTGATTTTTTTTAAATTATTTTTTTTGCAGGTAATACAGTACTTCAATTTTTCTAAGATCTTCTATCGGCTCTTCTTCGGTGATAGATTCGATAATTTCTTCCCTGCTTTCAAAAACCATTACCCATTTACCAACATGTTTGTTAAAAACACAACTAGGAAAAAACAGGTGGTGCTCCCACGGAATTCCGTTTTTGTTGAATAATTTTGCATTCTCAATCATTTTTTTTATTTTTTCACTGGGAGCTGAAGGGTCAACCGCGGGTATCGCTTCGAAAATAGACTCGCCATAAATCAGCTTAACCAGTTCCTTGCCCTGATCAAAATGCCTTTTTTCTGAATAGGTAACGAAAGCGGTTCTGTCACTCTCATTTTCAAGCACAAACGCATGTTTATTCTTAATTTCATTAAACCTGCAGATTGGAGTTAAGATATGAAAATGCCATTTTTTACCAGACTTTTGGAATTCCCTAGCTTTTTCCATCAACTCGAATATTGGAAGTTCTTGCATAATGGAAGGTATACTGGAAAGCATATTAAAATGCCTGACAGTACGCGCATAAAAATATAAAAAATGAGATTGACAAAAAAACTTTTGATTTTAAATGGTTTCGGTGCTTAATTCGGTTATGGATGACAAAGAATACGAGCACCTGCTGGACAATATTTACAAAAATCTTCCTGAAAAATCGCATAGTGCAGAACGTTTTGAGATTCCGAAGTTCCAGCATTTTGTAGAGGGTAATAAAACAATAATAAAAAATTTCAAGGCAGTAAATGACAAGATAAGACGGGATGGCAGCATACTAAGCAAATATCTTTCAAAAGAACTTGCAGTTCCGGTGGAACAACAGGGAGAACGACTGGTAGTGCAAAGAAAGATACCTATGGGAGTACTTGATAACAAACTTGAAGAATTCATAGCAAAATATGTAATTTGCAAAGAATGCAAGCGACCCGACACCAAAATAGTAGATGTCGGAGGGTTTAAACAGCTAGTCTGTGAAAGTTGTGGTGCAAGAACATCAATAAAATAATGGTGATATGTTGGCTTATAATAACAGAGGAAATTACGGGAAAAAAAAGAAACCGGGTAACGCATCAACTGAAAATTTAACTGAAGGAGAAGTATTTAGAAGAATAAAACTTCCCGAAGAAGGTCAGGTTCTAGGGGTGGTACTTGCAATGATTGGGGGATCCCGTATGAAAGTCAGTTGCAAAGACGGAAAGGAAAGGATGTGCAGAATACCCGGAAAACTCAGGAATAAGATATGGGTAAAGGAAGACGACGTAGTTATTGTAAAACCTTACGAAATTGAGGGCGACACAAAGGGCGACATTATATGGAGATATAATCCCTTGCAGGCAAAAGTGTTACGTGAAAGGGGAGAAGCGAATTTTTAATGGCTAGATCCTATGGCCAGTAAACAATCTAAAAGAAAAAGGCCTTCAAAAGATAAACACGTACTAAAGGAAAGAGTAAAACTCGAAAGTGAGGTCTTTGACAGATACACCCTGCTGATACTTGCAAAAATGATAAAAAAAAGGATAATACAAACCGTAGATTATCCGGTATCTACAGGCAAGGAAGCGAATTTATTCAGAGCAACCAATTATGCCGGGGAATATATTGCAGTAAAGATATACAAGATTGAAACCGCCCCATTTGCCAGAAAAGAGGAATACCTGATGGGGGATCCTCGATTTGCCAACATACCGAATAAAGAAAAGGACATTGTATTTGCATTTGCAAAAAAAGAGTATAAAAACCTGAAGATTTGCGAGGAAGCAGGAGTTCGCTCTCCGGAACCGCTGTATATCGAGAAAAATGTGCTCGTCATGGAATTTCTTGGAGAAGAAGGATTGCCGTATCCGCCCATGAATATGGTTGGCCCAAAAGATGAAAAACAGCTTGAAATGATACTGAATGACATAAAGAAAATGTATAATGCGGGATTGGTGCATGCAGACATAAGTGAATATAACATCCTGGTCGGTGATGTACCATATTTGATAGACTTTGGGCAGGCAGTAGTACTGGGCCACCCCAACGCAGAAAAATTCCTTGAAAGAGATATCTGGAATCTGCTTAAATATTTTAAAAAGTACGGAATCGGAAAAAATCCTGAAGAAGTCCTGAAATGGATACGGGATGGTTCTTCAAAATAAAAAACAGACCAGTTAAATAATCACATCTTGTCCAGCCGGTCAATACCCAAAAGATTAAGCGCATTCCCGAGAACGATTTTTGTAGCCAGAACTATCGCAAGCCGGGTTTTGACAAGTTCACCGGTTTCTGCTTTCAGTACCTGGTTAACTGAATAAAACGAAGTAAAATCGGATGCCAGATCCAATGCATATCTTGGCAGATAATGAGTGGTAAACTCCTTTGCGGATTTTTCAGCAATTTCCGGAAACAGCATCATTTGCCGAATCAATCTTTTTTCTGAATCATTGAACGAATAGTTTACTGCAACCCCAGGTTTTGTCTCGGATTTTTTCAGGATACCATTGGCACGAACATATGCATATTGCACGTATGGTCCTGAATCACCTTCCATATTCAGAGCCTCATCCCACTTAAAAACGATTTTCTTGTCTGCATTGGTTCTGAGAAAAGAGAATTTAATTGCGCCAGCACCAACACTTCTGGCAACGGCCGCCCTTTCTTCTGCAGACAAATCGTGCTTTATTTTTTCCATGACCCGTTCCTGTGCTTCCTTGTAAAGATCGTCTGCAGTATATCCAACCCACGTACCTGCCCTGCCGGAAAATTTGCCTTCGGGCAAGGTAACATGCTCGTAAGCAAGATGAATGAGGCTATCTGCCGAGGATCCAAAACCGAGCCTTCTTAGAACTTCGGCAACAACCCGTTGGGGGTATTTTTGCTCCTGGCCAATGACATTAATCACAACATTCGCACTACCAAAAGACATTGGTTTGCCTTTTTTTGAGGATTTGAATGCAGTCTTTCCGTTGGGCTGCAGAATAAATGACTCATAACTGAATTTCTTTTTCAGCTTGCCAAATTTCCACATATGGAAAATGACGTCTTTCCCAGTATAGGTCGCAGTACCATCCGAACGTATCAGAATCTTGTCAGGATCAGTCATTTTACCGAATTCTTTTTCAAAATCATCAGATAACTTAACGACCCAGCAGCCGGCATTTTTTCCATCTTTCTCCTTTACAATGGCATTGCTTTCCTTGAGCATTTTCAGACCGGTTTCAAAAAGTTCCCGCATGATATCGCTTTCAAAAACAAGAGCATCGTGATAAACACCATATGCAAATGCGGTTTCATACTGCGCTTTTACGCAATCCTCGGAAAGAGCCCTGCCCCGGTCGGCAATTTCATTGTTGCCTTCTTCTATTTTATGAAGATAACTCCTGACCGATTCCTGCACTTTCTGGTCTTCACCAAACGCTTTGGCAACATCAACATACTGCTCACCCAGCCACCTGTCGAATTTTCCGGAAGGCGTATTTTTAAGATTAATTACTCCCCAAAGGCTTTGTGCAACCTGAAGACCAAGGTCGTCGATATAATCAATTCTTTCTATAGCTGCACCTGAAAATTCAAGAATGCGTGCAACCGAATCACCTAAAAGTGCGTTTCTCAGATGACCCATGTGCCAGGGCTTATTAGGATTGACTGCCGGAAATTCAATCATCACTTTGCCTTTTTTCTTTTTGCCTTTTCCGAATTTTTCTTTTTTATTTAGAATTTGAGCAATAACTTTTGTATATACCTCATTGCTAAAATAAAAATTGATATATGGCCCGAGTGCATCGACTTTTGAAAAATTTTTTGAGAGTTTTATTTTTGGAAGAATTTCAGCTGCGATTGCCGCCGGATTTTGCCCGCGGTCTTTTGCAAGAAAAAATGAGATTTTGCTTGAGATGTCGCCAAACTGGTTGTTTGGAACGCTTAGACTGGATAATGCCGTTTCTACCGGGCAACCTGCAGCCTTTGCAATAAGTTTGGCTACTTCTTTATTAAGATTTAATTTCATGATTCAACCCCTTGTTGTAATTGAAATTCCATTACAATAATTATGAACGAATCACCATTCATGGTTTGTTAAACAACTCCCTGAGATCTTCGACCGGTTCATTCATGATTATCCTGTCTGCATTCTTTATAATTACTCTTCTGTCCCCACGAACCCTTCCGATTTTCGAGTATGAGTTGCCTTTCATAAAAAATTCAAACTGGGAAACCTTATCCGGTGAAACACTGACAATAAACCTGCCCGGAGTTTCGGAGAACATTAATGAACAGTCATTTTTACATTCTGCCGGAACCAACGCCAAATCCACATCTGCACCTGTGTTGCCGCCAATTACCGATTCGACAAAGGCAACTGCCAGACCGCCATCAGAAACGTCGTGGCAGGATGAGATTACCCCTTCCTCAATTGCAAGTGAAATTGCCTTGTAGATTGGAACGGTTTCTTCGACCTTAAGCTCAGGAGGCGTATTTCCAATACCATTAAAAAGAGAATAATATGCACTACCACCAAGTTCATCACGAGTAATTCCGATTGAATATATGATATCTCCCGGCCGCTTGAAATCCGAACTGACTGCATGTTTTATGTTTTCAACCACACCAATGACAGTAATTAATAGTGTTGGAGGTATGGAATATTTTTTATCCCCGATATAATAGTCATTCTTCATGCTATCTTTACCGGACACTATCGGAATTCCGTAAGAGGTAGCAACATCATAAAGTGCAATGCATGACCTTACAAGATGGGCGAGTTTTTGTTCGCCGTCACGGGTTTTATCAGAAGGAACGGGATCGGGCCAGCAAAAATTATCCAAACATGCAAGATAACCGAATTTGGCCCCAACTGAGATTGCATTGCGTATGGCTTCGTCAAAAGCAAGGGAAGCCATGACATACCCGTCCTGGACATACCTCGGACAAATCCCATTGGATAAAACCAATCCCCGTTCAGAACCATAAACCGGGCAAATAACCGCAGCATCAGACGGGCCCCGCATCAAGGGCTTGATTACACTGTTTCCTTTAACTTCATGATCATACCTTCGGATTACGTTTTCCCTGCTGGCAATGTTTGGGGATTGAAGCAGTATTTTTAGTATTTTTGAAAGATCTGTCTCAGTTATTACCGGTTCTGGAAAATCAAGCGCTTTATAGGTTGCATTAAGCTTCATCTGTGGATAGCCATAATGAAGGAAACGAAGATCAAGATACGCAATTGTATTGTTTTTATAAAATGCATGAAATCTGCCGCTGTCAGTAAATTTCCCAACCTCAGTAATTTCAACCCCGTGTTTTTTAGCCAGTTTAAACAGGCGTGGCATGTTTTCCGGAAGGACTGCAATCGTCATTATTTCCTGGGATTCTGAAACAATAATTTCCCATGGCTGAAGCCCAGGATATTTCAAAGGCACCTTATCCAGATAAATCTCACAACCGCCCGATATTAATGCAAGCTCCCCGATGCTTGATGAAAGACCCCCTGGACCATTATCAGTAATTGCATCATATAATAATTCATTTCTGGCTTCAATAATAAAATCAAGCATCTTCTTCTGAGCAATTGGATTCCCCATTTGAACGACAGTGTGCGGGATTTTTTCATCAAGTTGCAAACTTGAGAATGCCATCCCATGAACACCGTCTTTTCCAATCCTGCCGCCAACAATTACCGCAATATGACCTGGATGCAGGATTTTTTCACTTGTCCGCCTACCCTTTATATTGGATGGCAATATCCCCACAGTTCCACAATAAACAAGCGATCTGGAAAGGTAATCCGGATGAAAAATAATTGAACCGTTTACTGTTG
>CAZLMI010000008.1:1273-2262 GCA_964560865.1 Microcaldota archaeon | reverse complement strand
TCCCCGGATGACGCCATCATACATTTTTTTTTGATGAACAACTCCCTTGGGAACATCGGATTCACTAAGACTGCCAAGACAGATCACATCCATATTTGCAATGGGACATGCACCCATACCAGTACCAATGATATCTCTTTGCACCCCAAGCATGCCTGTTAACGCACCGCCATATGGATCAAGGGCAGACGAAGCATTGTGGGTTTCGACCTTGACTGCGATGTCATATTCAGGATTAAATTTTATTATGCCTCCATTGTCACTGAATGCTGAAACAACATACGGTTTTTTTATTTGCTCGGTTGCCCCGCGGATAAATGTATCAAACAACGAATTTATTGCATGCGCTTCTCCTTTTTCAGAGTAAACTATCTGGGCATTGAATATTTTATGCTTGCAGTGTTCACTCCAGGTCTGGGAAAGGACCTCAAGTTCAACATCAGTGATTTTATTGTCCAGACCCACCCGTTTTCTGGATTCAAAGGTACGGACTTTTTTGAAGTATTGCTTGATTGCCTTAAATTCCCGGTTGTCCAGTGCAAGCAGCCTTTCTTTTGCCAAATCACTAAAACGCTCATCACTCATATGAAGGCTGATTGTTTCAACTTTTGGTTCCCTGACCAATTCGACTTTTGGAAGGTATAATTGCGCAACCGTTCCCGGCTCATGAATAATGCTCTTTTCAATCAACGGGTTTGAAATCATCAGCCCGATTTTTTCGCAGGAAGCGCTGTTCAAATCACCTTCAAGAAGAAACATTCTGGAATAAAACACCGGACAGTTTTTTCCAAGCGAATCGCAGATTGCCTCGGTAGCAGTATTTCCCACACTGTCCGTCACTCCGGGCAAAAAGCCAATTTCAACCCGCCAGAAATCGCGGCTGTTGTTGGAGGATTCCTGGATTACCCTGTCCAAAAAAAGATTTTGTTCTAGTCCGACCCGTTCTTCCGGAGTAAACGTCCCATCAATATTATAAACTTCGACAAACC
>CAZLMI010000008.1:0-1263 GCA_964560865.1 Microcaldota archaeon | reverse complement strand
ATTCGATTCCAAGTTCCAGGTTTATTTTTTGCTTAAGCTGCTCACCAATAGTATCCGGCAGGCCTGATTTGACTGCTATCTCCAAACGTGGCATCGAAAGCACCTGATAAATAATTCAACAGTAACCCCTGATATTGAACGGAAGTGTTTTTGAATATACTTATCCAATTTATTTTTCTGCTCCTGAGTTCGTAGTTTTATCTCAATTGGATGAGTAAATCTGAGCCAAATAAGTAATTTGAATCAGAGTATGATTATTTGTTCTTTTTTATATTGGAAAGAAGATTGTAAAATTTCTCTGCATTAATCCATTCACAACCAAGCTGATTGGCAAAATTAATTACCCCCTGATCAGAAGTCACCAACGTGGAATTCAGCTCCTTTGCCAGCAGCACCAGTTCAAAATCCTCTTTTGAATCGAGCAATCCGGCACGCATTGCATCACGGTACTTGTCCCTTAATTTTTTGAGCTTGTCGTCGTTGGATGGCCGGTTATCGACAGCAAATTCTTCCGCCAGCCTCAAGCCTTTGTTTATCCTGGCCCGCACGTCCTCGATAAAATCGTAAAAAACAGCGGCAGGAAGATAAATTGAGTATGTGTTTGGAGCCCGTTTTTTTATAAATAATTCCAGATCGCCCATGGTATCCGGTTCAATAAAATTCCTCATTTCCTGAAAAACAGATGGAGGAATGTAAAGCTCGATTGGAAGGTTCCTTATTTTTTTAAGAAAAGATTTGACCGCAGCGGTTGGTGTTTTGCCAAAGCTTTTTCTGGCATAGGGATTAACGAAAAGAGAGGTATCAAGCACGAATTTTTTTGGTTCCATGCTAGGAAAAGGAAGTTAGGATATTAAAGGATTGCGGAAAACAGAGCGAGAGCGAATATATACTCCAAACTCAGATTAGCCTTACCAATCCCCTTCCGATTTCGGGTATGTTTCCGCCGAACAGGTTTGTCCCATTGAGAACGAATGTAAGGACCAGGGTCATTGCAACAATCGGGAAAAGGCAGACTGCAGAAACAAGATGCTGCGTCCCTTTTGGAAGAAGGAATTCAAATGTATTCTTGATATCGTCACGCGAAGATTCGAGCAGCATCTGCGCCACTGAACCGGTTACAACCGAACCAGTTCCGCACTGCATCAGCGAAACATCCAGGGAAGCTTCGGGAATAACACAGTCACTGTGCACCTGTGGCAGGATTGTGGATGCAACAAGGATGTATGATAGTGGAAATACAAAATAAAGGCCAATTGATAATGC
>CAZLMI010000007.1:5533-12825 GCA_964560865.1 Microcaldota archaeon | reverse complement strand
GGGGAATTGATGGAAAATTGCATACAATGCAAAGAAGGGAAATGGGAAGTGTTGAAATTCCGCCAATTGCATCAAGAGCCGTGGGATCGCTTGCAAATGGAATAGGAAGACTTGGAAGGGGAATAGCAAATAAAGCAAGAGCAGCACAGATACGGGTATTGAAAGAACCAGAATTATTGTTAGGTGATGCTACTAAAGGCGCAAAAAATGCAAGTACCAAAAGAACTAGAACTGAAATAATTCCTATGCGAACCAAAATCAAATATATATTAAAATTCATTAGATGGATAGAAAGGGAAGGTAATCAAAATAGGCAAAGAAGATTAATCGATATAGCAATTAAATTATTAGGT
The DNA here is from genome assembly GCA_964560865.1 of Microcaldota archaeon. GTDB lineage: Archaea > Micrarchaeota > Micrarchaeia > Anstonellales > Bilamarchaeaceae > CAZLMI01. The sequence goes on along the minus strand of CAZLMI010000007.1, from coordinate 12,472 downwards.
GAAGGAAAACAACGGGATGAAATTATAGCGTCAATTGAAAGAAATCAAAGTCTTTGGTCAAGCAGGAAATTAACAGTATGGAAAATGATAAAAGAAAAATTAAATGATCGGTATCCATATCATTTTGGAAAATTCATTGCTGCAATGTTATTGTTGTTTTTTATTATAAATTTTTATAAAAAAACTAATCAAGATAAAAAAACAAATGACGAAGAACGTGAATTAAATCCACCAACAAATCAACCAAGACAAAAAGATATGCAAATAAATAACCAGGAATTTTTAGAGTTGTTTAATAAATTAAGACCTAGAGAAAAAAATGCCGATTCTGCAATCGTTGCCTGGGTAAAACAAATGTTTCCTTTGGAAGCACTAAATTGCGATACAAAAACAGCAAGTAAAGAATACCAAAAAGGTTTGGATGTGCTGCTAAAGTTAAGGGAAGATGGGAAAATGGATGATATTAAAATACAAAACCAAATAAAATATTTACCTCCTGATAAAATTTACAATCAAGATTCGGAATATAGTATGTATGATATTATTAGTGGTATGGCTGTTCCAAGTAATAGAAATGACGAATATTTTAGTAGTATGAAAAAAATTATAGATGACCTTTATAAGAAAGAGAGTATTGGAGATCTAGTTGCAATTGCAAATTATCTTAATACTTTGCCTTTTGATTTTATACGTTATAGCGAAGAAATAGCTAAAGCTGGTGAAATAATTGAAACTGATTGTTATCTCCATCTTCATGACGCATATGAATTATTAGGGTATATACGGAAAAAACTTGATGACAGTTTATATGATAAAACAAATCCATATATACAGTTAAAAGACCCAAAAACATTTGTAAAAATTTTGTCTGGATTATCACCATTGTTACAAAAAAATATTCTAGAAGAAAATATGCAAAAGGACATATATAATCTTCTGTATAGTTACTCAGTTACTCATCGTGGTTATGAAAAATACATTCCAAGACATATTGACAATCTATTTGATAGCTTACCTCCAAATTTAAAAGGTATATTTTTAAGTTGTAGGGTACATGTAGACAATACATATACTTTTACTGAAGATGCACTTAAAAGTTTAGCAGAACACACGGAGCACCCTGAATTAGCTAAAATGTATAAAAGAATATTGCAGGAATTTCAAGAACTGGCAGGGCAATAAAACCAATTCCAAGATTGGTGGAATCAAATATGCTTGCATTGGAATCAAAAGTTCCATTTGGCATATTCAATGTAGGTACTGGGAGGGAAACCTCGGTTAATGAAATGATTAGCATACTGAACAAAAAGCTTGGCAAGAACATTACGCCAAAATACGTTGAAAACAAGATCAGGAATTATGTGGGCAGGACCTGTGCGGATACATCAAAAGCAGAAAAACTGCTTGGATTCAGGGCAAAAGTAAGCATTGAGGACGGGATAGGGAAACTTATTATTGACTGTAAATCATGATTGCAGAAAGGTATTCTTTTAAAATAACTGGAACAAAGAAATACTATGATCGAAAACATTTTTTTTGGAAAAACAGTACTTCCAGGAGAATCAATACGGATTATTCTCGCTTTTCTTGGTGTGCTGATTGCAACCTATTTTGATATTTTTAACCGCAGAAATGTCCCGGATAAATTCCTTTATGCTTTCCTGGTGGTTGCGTTCATAGCAAATCTTGCATTCTACGATGCCGATCTTTTCCTGTTTTCACTTGCAATGGCAATATTCTTCTCAGCTATTTTCTACGTTTTCTACAGGATGGGCCAGCTTGGCGGTGCGGATGTAATCGTAATGGCTTCAGTAATGCTTCTTCTGCCAATCCATCCGTCTTTTGTAAAAATATCATTCAATTTCCCGTTTTTATTCTCCACACTGGTTTTTTCAGGGACAGTGTTTGCACTTTATGTCATCATTTATTATGGTGCTAAATTATTTTCAAAAGGTGCAAATCCCAAATGGGGTTATGCGCTGATGCTTATTCCCTATGCGTTATTTGTTTACATCTACTTTACCTCTCAGGTATTATTCTCGCCGGTCTATCTCGTGCTTATAACCGTACTTTTTGTGGCCACCACATTCTTTTTGATGTTCAAAGATGACTTGAATACGCTTCTTTCCGAGCAGGTGCCGTTAAGCAGGCTCGAGACCGAGGATGTTCTTGCTTTGGATATTATGGATCAGAAAATTGTGAAGAAATACCAGCTTAAGAGGCTGGTAAATGATGGTGAAATCAAACGACTTACTACTGCCGGCCTTAAGGAAGTTATCGTTTATTCCAAGCTGCCTCCATTCATGCCATTTTTTCTGGTTGGCATGATAATTGCCATGCTTTATGCAAGTGCCCTCCTTTTCTTATAGGTAATATTGATGGACTGGGTAACTTTTGCGAACTATTCTATTGCGTTCATATCCTTGTTCTCAGTGGTATTTTTTCTGCTTCTTTTTCTCAAATACAGAAAAGAAATGCACACTATTCCAAAATCAAATGGATGGGAACCCACGGTTTCCATAATCATTCCTGCATACAATGAGTCCGAATATATCTCCGATTCATTACGTTCGGTTCTTTCTCTAAATTACCCTAAAAATAAGCTTGAAATCATTGTTGTTGATGATGCATCTACAGACAATACTCTTGAAATAGTGAAAAGATTTGAATCCTCCAATGTCCGGGTTTTTACAAAAAAGAATGCCGGAAAAGGGGCAGCTTTGAATTATGGCATTGCACAGGCAACCGGTGAGGTGGTTGCCACAATGGATGCTGATTCTTACCTAAAGCCGGATACTCTTCGAAATCTCCTTCCTTTGTTTGATGGGGACGAAGTGATGGCAGTTACTCCAGCAGTAAAAATCAAAGAGGGCGGCGGTATCCTGAAAGAACTTCAAAGAGTGGAATATATGGTTATTCTTTTCTCAAGAAAAGTGCTCAGTTACATTGATGCTGTTCCTGTCACTCCCGGTCCTTTTAGCATATTTCGCAAGAAAGTTTTTTCCATTGTAGGGGGTTTTGATGAACGCAATCTTGTGGAAGACCAGGAAATTGCATTGAGGATTCAGGCGCATAATTTCAAGATACGAAGTTCAATTGATGCAGAAGTCATTACTGAGCCGCCGTTGGGTATGAAGGACCTTATTCTTCAAAGAGTCCGGTGGCAGCGTGGCGGTATCCGGAATTACTGGAAATACCGTAGTCTCATATCTCCCACTTATGGGGATTTTGGCATGTTTTTTATTCCAATGAATTTTGTTGCACTTATTGCATTCTTTCTTATTTTTGGGATAATGATTTATTCTATGGTTACGGCACCGTATTATACACGTTATATATGGGTGGACAGTTTTAGCATGGGCATTGACATTTTATCTATTGTGGCAGTATTTGTTGTGGTCTCGTCAATTTTATTTACTTTTGTAGTGGTATCTGCTTTTAAAAATGAAAAAGTAAAATTGCGGTATATTCTTGGGTTTAGCTTTTTTTACTGGTACCTGATGGTATGTTACAACCTTCTGACGCTTTGGAAAGAAATCCGGCGCGAGTCTTTTTCCTGGTGATATAAAATAAAGTTATCCCCACGATTATTACTAACGATTTGTGGGTATAGCTAATGTACTGGGATGCCGATAAAAAAAGGTCAAAGGCAGTGCGTTTGAAAACATTGTTTTGAAACATTACGTCTTTATCCATTCCGCAATTTCCTTGGAGTCAGGAATACGTCCCGTACATTTAACTTTTTTGTCAATTATGAGTGCAGGTGTGGACATGACTCCATAAGCAATGATCAAACTGATGTCAGTTACCTTGATTATTTCGATATCCTTCTTACCTGACCGTAAGACTGCCGTTTTCACATTTTCCTCAAGTTGTTTGCATTTTGAGCAACCGGTTCCCAATATTTCAATTTTCATAAAGTTCACCCTAGAGTATCATATTAAAATAATAACCCATGACTATGGCGCCAAGTAGCGTGACTGTAAGGAACGCTGCCAGGAGTTGCCATCGCATGACTTTTTTTAAGATTATGAGTTCAGGAATTGAGATGGTGGTTATGCCTGCCATGAACGCAAGAAGATTTCCAAGGGGCATGCCTTTGTTTGCCAGTGCCTCCATGATCGGAAGTATACCCACCGAATTCGCATAAAGTGGTGCACCGAGCAGGACTGCAATTGGAACTGACCACCATGTTTTTGCGGACAGATACTGGGTAACCAGGTTCTCTGGCACGAATCCGTGTATTACAGCACCAATTCCTACACCCAAGACAACATATGGAAAGACCTGTTTGGTGATAATCCAACCATCGGCCCACCAATAACCCAATAAGATTTTCAATGAGTGTTTCTTTTTGTCCGCATTGGTTTCAACATTTTTGGTTGCCTGTGATTTAAGCAGGTCCCGATTGACATATTTTTCTAAATTTAGTCTTTGAATTATTAAACCACCAAACATTGCAACAAGTATTCCCATTACATTATATTGTATTGCCACGTTAAGGCCAAAAATTGCCGGAAAAAAGTACAACGAAGCTTCATTAATGAGCGGTGAACTGATTAGAAAAGCAAAAGTGACTCCAATTGGAACGCGTGCCTGCATGAAACCAATGAATAACGGAATTGAAGAGCATGAACAAAAAGGCGTAACCATTCCTAAAACTGCGGCGAATAGGTAATCTAGTCCGAACCATCGCCGTTTGGTAAGTATGTCCCTGACTTTCTCCATGGGAAAGTAATATCGAACAAATGCCATTAGATAATTGATAAGGACAAGCAACATCCCTATTTTTATCGTGTCATAAATAAAGAAGTTCACTGCGTTTCCTAGATATGTATTCATTTCAATGCCAAGTAATCCATAGGTTACGGCATCAGCAAGCCATTGAATAGGTAGGAAAATATCAACCATATTAATTCCCAGTGTGAGATGTTTGAAGTGTCTGTTTTCAAATAATTTATATGTCCTTTACTGTAATATTGTCCTATTAACCATACAAATATTTTTAAATATTGATGTACATCAATATTCAGTTGTTTATGAAACGCAGAAAAAATATGGTTTTTCTGAAGGCACTTGCAGATGAAACCAGATTCAAGATTCTAGAACTGCTTCTGGACAGAAGAAAATGTGTATGTGAAATCTTTCCTAAAGTTAACAGAACCCAATCTACGGTTTCACTTCAGCTTTCTAAATTAGAACGTGCAGGAATTCTAAAATCTGAAAAGGAAGGGCATAAAGTGTTTTATCAGATAGCTGATTTCCGGGTTTGCGATGTTTTCAAGGCATTGGGTTATACCAAGGGAAAATGTTTGAAAATCAAATGTTGCATGAAAAAGGTGGCGAGAAAATGAATATTTATAATCTATCCGATGAAATCGTCTTTTCTTCTGAAAAGCCCATAAAAAGGCATTTTCTTAATGCGAAAGGTTTTCATGCTGCTTTGATATGCTTGAAAGCTGGCATAGAAATTCATCCACATCCGGAAAATTATGGCGTATTTTTAACAGTTCTTGAAGGTAGAGGAACGTTCACTGATAAAAACGGGAGTTTTCTTTTGGGAAAGAACGAATGCATTTACATTACCAAAGATGAAATTAGAGGCATAAAAGCAGAAGAAGATTTAGTTGTGTTGGGGGTACAAGACAGGAAGTAATGGTGATTTGAAATGGCAGAAGACAAGACATTCTTGGAATGGCATGGAGTATCTAAGGATAAAATAAAAAGCAATAAACCTGAGGTAATTACAAATAATTCGCTGCCGTTCTTCATTGCAGGAGGGCTGATGGGGATTACTGCCATTGGTTGTCCTTGCCCAGTTTGTATTGGATCAGCAGTATCGCTTATATTCAACGGAATCCGCGAGAAACTGATAAATAGATGACTTTTAGATGGATGTGAAATTTATGAAAACACTATTAATATCTTCATTATTAATTTTCTTATTTTTTGGCTGCATTTCTAATACACCAGACACTCTGGCTAATCAGTCTGTTTCAGGTAGTCTACAGTCAAATCTTTCTAACAATATAACTGTGGAAATTTATCATTTCCACGGGACAAGTCAATGCTTTTCCTGTATAAAAGTTGGTGAGCTTGCCGAGAAGACAGTTAACACATACTTCAAGAATGAGCTCGAATCAGGAAAACTGGTTTTCGGTCATATAAACGGAGAACTTCCAAAAAACCAGAACTTAGTAAGTAAATATGGGGCAACGGGTTCATCGATTTGGATTGGTACGTATATAAACGGTAAATTTTACAAAGAGCAGAATATCAATGTTTGGTATAAGATAAACAACGAAGCGGATTATTTGGCATATCTTAAGGGGCTCCTGGAAAAACGGCTTATTGGGGAGTTGAATTAATGGATTTTATGCTTTTTTTGGAGCAGATGGGAACGAGCAACATTGCTCTTGTTGCAGCATTTTTTATCGGTTTAATGACTGCTATTAGTCCATGCCCTCTTGTAACAAACATGACTGCAATAGCGTATATTTCAAAAAAGATTGATAGTAATAAGCATACCTTTCTTGTTTGTTGTATGCTTTTGGCAGAGCATTTGCATATGCCTCGCTCGCCAGTCTAATCGTTTATGTTGGCATTAATACTCAATGGATATCCTTTTTTCTTCAGGAATACGGAGAAAAACTACTCGGTCCGCTTCTCTTGTTAGTTGGCATAGTCTTGCTTGATTTGGTTAAAATAAATCTTTTTGGAAAAGCCGAATCTTCATTACATGAACAAGTTTCAAATAAGGGTTATCCTGGAGCTTTTTTATTGGGTGTCATTTTTGCTTTGGCATTTTGTCCATTTAGTGCAGTTCTTTATTTTGGAATGTTGATCCCACTCGCCCTGAAAACAGGAGATGCGATAGTACTGCCTTCTATTTTTGGTATTGCTACTGGGCTTCCGGTAATTTTAGGTTCACTACTTCTT
>CAZLMI010000007.1:0-5523 GCA_964560865.1 Microcaldota archaeon | reverse complement strand
GAGTATTTCCAAGTTAGGTCAGGTTATGAATAAAGTACAACAATTTGAAAAAATAATGAGATTGGTAGTTGGAATCATATTTGTATTGGTTGGATTGTTTTATCTCTTTACTCGTACAATTATGTTGGTAACGGTGTGAAATATGACGAAAATCATGGATTCAATTAAACAATTTCTGGGGGACAGATTTAATTTTTATCTGGTTCTCAGTTTGCTTATCCTGGGCGTGGTTTTATTTTTTCAATCAGGCACACAAACTACTGGAATCAGTAATGACAAGTTGACAGTTAATTTTTTTTATCTTCCTACTTGCTCTCATTGTGCAGAGCAAAAGCCAATAATCTATGAACTACAAGAAGAATTGCCCAATGTTTCTTTTACATTTCATGATGCTTCAACACCGGAAGGCAGCAGTTTATTCTACCGATTTGCATCAGAATCTGGAATGGATCTATCAAATCTTGCAGTACCGACAATCTTTGTTGGAAAGAAGCCTTTGATTGGTGTTCATACTAAAAAGGATATATTATATGAAATAACTTATTGTCAGAACAACTGCAAGGGTGAGGCGGGCAACGCTACCGTAAATCAACAGGAACTGGTTTCTGGGGTAAAAGAATTTGAACTGCCGTTTATCGGGAGAACAGATTTGACAAAGGTTTCCCTTCCAATACTTGCAATTGTTTTGGGATTAATCGATGGGTTTAATCCCTGTGCAATGTGGGTTCTTGTTTATATGATTGCATTGCTCATGAACATAAATGATAAGAGAAAATTCTGGATTATTATCGGTAGTTTTGTATTGTCATCCGGTATTCTGTATTTTCTGTTTATGACTGCATGGTTGAATGCATTTTTGATCATTGGTTATCTAAGACCAGTAACTATCTTGATTGGTTTGGTTGCGCTTGGTGGCGGAATTCTCAGTTTAAAGGAGTATTTTACTACGAAAGGTGCACTTACCTGCAAGGTTGGTGATGAAAATTCCCACAAAAAAACCATGGGAATGATGCAAGAGATAATTTCTTCCCCACTTTCATTTGGTTTGATTTTATCTATTATTGCACTTGCATTTGTTGTCAATTCAGTAGAATTTGCATGTTCTTCCGCCATTCCGGCAATCTTTACCCAAGTATTGGCAATAAGCAATATAGGGACATTTGAGCAGTATGCATATATCCTGCTTTACGATATTTTTTTCATGCTGGATGATTTAATTATATTTGTTCTTGCTGGATTTGCAGTTACTGGTGGGTTGGGAGAAAAGTACGCAAAGTATTGTAAGATTATAGGTGGGTTGATTATGGCTGGTCTTGGTATACTTTTATTGTTTGCCCCACACCTGTTACGTTAATTTATCAGCATAAAATCCATTCCTAAGCCATAGGGACACATTTACCAGACCGATAAGGACTGGAACTTCGACAAGCGGACCGATAACTGCGGCAGGAGCAGAATTTCTTTTTTTGCAGTGTCATCTCTGATTTAGTACACCCTGCGTGTCGAATTCATTCCACTCTGCAACCTGTTGCATATAGCGTACGATGTTCCAAACTAGTTATCCCCACGATTATTACTAACGATTTGTGGGTATAATTATAATGATGAAATGCCGATAAAAAAAGAACGGCCAAATTCAATTGCTCAGCTATTAAAATGTTTATTCCCAACTTATTCTGATTATATGGAACGAAAGCTTTCATTGCCGATATATATCGCTGCATTTGTGTTTACTGTTCTGATATTCGTTATTGGTATGTACGTTGGTCACATAGTTGATGTGTCCAATGTATCGAGTTTATCCGGGCAGGTTAGCCAGATTTCCCAAAGGGTAAATTCGATTCACCTTCTTTTCCTGATGGATGAAAATAATTCTGCATTCTGTCCGGTTTTCAAAGAAGAGCTGAATTCTCTTGATTCTGAAATAGAAACAATTGGCTATAAGCTTAGCTTTCTTGAAGAACGCAAGAACGTGCAGGATGTAAAGCTGAAAAAAGAGTATTTTCTGCTGGAAACGGAGTCCTATCTGCTATCCCAGAAGCTCAATACATTGTGCAATGATAACACCACCCTTCTGGTTTATTTCTATTCCAATACAAATTGTTCGACGTGTCATATCCAGGGTAATAATATTCTTGATGCGAGGGATGTTGTTGGCAAGCAAAATAAAAGCGTTAAGTTATACTCATTTGACGGGGATTTGGGCAGTACGGTTGCAAATGCCCTGAAGCTCAAATATAATGTTACTAATTACCCATCCATAATTGTTAATGAACAGATTTATCCCGGTTTGCACAGTCGCGACGATCTTATTGAGCTACTCGGTGATTAAGTGCGCGTTGAAATCACGGTTTCTCCGAGTTCAAGGAAGTTTTTTCTTTATATTAAAAATGGCGGAATTCATGCCGACCTGAAAAACACTCCAGAAAACAATAAGGCAAATCTCGAGCTTATAAAAGAACTGAAACGTGCAACTGGTGCGGAGGTGCGGATTGTTTCTGGTCTGAAGTCAAAACGAAAGGTCGTTGAAATATACCTGGATGAATTACATTGGAATATTTTCGTTAATGGTCTTGATGGCTCTGATTAAACTAATTTTAAATTTTCATAATCCTCTATGTTTATAAATATATATCTATATGTTATATACTTATCTATATATGGTGATTTGCATGGGAAACGTTATGATTTCACTTGATGATGATTACGAGGCGTTATTGAGGAAATTGGCTCAGGAAAAATATGGTGGAAAGAAAGGTTCATTAAGCGAGATTGTCCAAGAGGCGTTAACAAAAATGCAGGACAAGAGCCGAACCGAAGAAATTTCTGAATTTAAGAAGATGCTTGAAAAGGGATTCAAAGGAAAATATAAAATGTACAAAAATCGAAGTGAAATTTATGACTAGGGTACTTGTGGATACAAATATTTTGGTTTATTCAGCTTTAAAGGAACAAGGAAATAAACATACAATTGCAATCAAGGTTATAGGAGAGCTCATAGATAAAAAAGAGATGATACTCAGTACACAAAATTTAGCTGAACTATCCAGAGTACTACTTGAAAAAGTTGAGCCATCAATTAGTGTGGATGCAGTTAAAAAGATAATTTTTGGTTATTCAAATTATATAAATATAATCTCATATTCACAAACAACGATAATTAATGCACTATCTATAAAGAGAGAATATTCTTTACATTTTTTCGATTCTCTTCTTGCCGCAACCATGCAGGAAAATGGGATATCCCAAATCATTACTGAGAATACAAAAGATTTTGAAAAGATTTCCTGGTTAAAAGTTTCAAATCCATTTAAATAATCTTAATAAATCTTCCATGTATTCTTTATATGGTGAAAATTATGCTTCTTGAGTTATTGCTTCTTGGAATATTCGGAATAGTAATCCTGGTAGTACTGTTTGTAATATTTACCTACAATCGTTTGATTACCCTGAGAAACCGGGTAAAAAATGCATGGGCTCAGATTGACGTCCAACTCAAAAGGAGATATGATCTTATCCCGAATCTTATGGAAACCGTCAAGGGTTACATGAAACACGAGAGAGAAACCCTCGCAGAAGTGACCAAATACCGCGCCCAACTGGTTACGGGTACAGTCGAATCCCGTGCAAAGGCAAACAACATGCTTACAGAAACCCTGAAAAGCCTTTTTGCAGTTGCTGAAAATTATCCAAACCTTAAGGCAAACGAGAACTTCAAGATGCTTCAGGAAGAGCTTGCAGGTACTGAGAACAAAATATCGTACATCAGGACTGCATACAATGATTCTGTGCTTGAATTGAATACTGCAACTCAGATGTTTCCCACAAATGTGCTTGCCGGTGTTCTTGGATTCAAGGAAGAAAACTATTTCGAGGCAGTCGAGGCAGAACGTGCTTCAGTGAAGGTTAAATTCTGACGTGAATTTGCATGGAAAAGCACGTCAGTTTCTTTGATGCCATAGAATCAAATAAGCGCAATTCCATTATTCTTATGGGTGCGCTTTTTGTCATCTATATGGCAATGATTGCTGCTTTTTCCTATATTTTTGATATTGGGTACTGTGGAATAGTTCTTGGTTTTTTTGTAATTTTTTTCTATTTTGCCATTTCCTATTTTTACGGGGATTCGATAATACTGTCAATAAGCGGGGCTAAAAAAATTGAGGCAAAAGACGATCCGTTTCTTTATAATGTTGCGGAGGGGCTTGCGCTTGCATCGGGTATTCCTGTTCCTCATTTATATATAATCAATGACCCTGCTCCAAATGCATTTGCAACTGGTCGTGACCCAAAACACGCATCAGTGGCGGTTACTACGGGCCTTAGGCAGATGCTTACGCGCGAGGAACTCGAAGGAGTGGTTGCACATGAGATTTCACATATCGGGAATTATGATATTCGTTTTTCCATGGTTGCAATTGTTTTTGCAGGTGCAATCGCGCTTATGGCTGATTTTGCATGGAGAATGATGTTCTTCGGCGGTTCTGACCGAAATCGAAACCGTGGCAGTGGGGCGATTACACTTATTGCAATTGCTATAATGGTGCTTGGGCCGTTGTTCGCACAAATTGTTCGTTTTGCAATCTCAAGGGAAAGGGAATATCTTGCGGATGCAACCGCTGCAAAGCTCACCCGTTATCCTGCTGGCCTTGCAAGCGCATTGGAAAAAATAACAAGTCAGCCCATGACTGTGCAACGTGCCACCGATACCACTGCTTCACTGTATATTGCAAATCCATTGCCAAAGGCGTTTGCATTGTTTTCTACGCATCCGGCACCATCAGATAGAATAAAGAGATTAAGGGCGATGTAAACCTTTAAATAGGTGTACCATGAATATAATCAAAATAGTACTATTTGTTAGAGGTTGATATATATGTATGGAGTTTCTCCGCAGGCTTATGATCGGGCGATTACTGTCTTTTCTCCGGATGGAAGACTTTTTCAGGTTGAATATGCAAAGGAAGCGGTAAAGCGTGGTGCAACTGCAATCGGGATATGCGCCAAAGACGGAGTTGCACTTGTTGCGTTCAAAAGCATTCATTCCAAACTCGTTATGCCGGAATCTCTGAAAAAGATATTCGACATCGATTCACATGTGGTTGTTACTGCCAGTGGTCTGATTGCCGATGCGCGCAGGCTCGTGGATGTTGCCCGTGTCGATTCACAAAGGCACAGGATAAGCTATAATGAACCTCCTTCTGTAGAAGCAATTTCAAGAAGCGTCTGCGATCTTATGCAGGTTTATACCCAATATGGCGGGATAAGACCGTTCGGTGTTTCGCTTCTTATTGCAGGTGTGGATAGCGTGCCCAGGCTTTTTGAGGCAGAACCTTCAGGTGCAATGACTGCATACAAGGCAGATTCCATAGGTGCCAATAAAAAAGAAGTCGATGAAATTCTTGAGCGGGATTACAAGGACAGTATTAAATTAGACGAGGCCGTTGCCCTTGCAGTCAAGGCATTGAAAAAAACACAGGAAGACAAGCTTGCTCCTGAAAATGTCGAAGTATCCACTATTGA
>CAZLMI010000006.1:2136-13014 GCA_964560865.1 Microcaldota archaeon | reverse complement strand
AAACGCAATAGATTCACCTTCAAACCATGGAACAATAATAATCGTCCCATATGCCGCCATACAGAATATACAACGAGAGGATTATAAATCAGGGTTAATTAATGAAAACTTAGCCTAATAAATTCTTTTGAATAACAGATTTATACGAATATACGAATTTTTGGTGGTTGGTTTTATGATTATCGGGCTTACCGGAGAAAACTGCGCTGGAAAAAGCACGGTTGCAGACTATCTTACAAAAAAGAGTTTTTACTACCTGTCGCTTTCCGATGTAATCAGGGAAGAACTGAAAGCCGAGGGAAAGGCGCTTACCAGGCAAAACATGATAGAAAAGGGTAATGAGCTGCGGGGGCAGTTCGGCCCTGGAATTCTTGGCGCAAAGATAATTGCAATGATGGAAAATGACAGGAATTACGTAGTCGATTCAATCAGAAATCCCGCAGAAGTTGAGGAACTGAAAAAGAAAAAAGGATTTTATTTAGTACACATAACCGCACCGCATCAGATACGGTTTCAGAGAATGCGCTCACGGGACAGGGAAGAGGACCCGAGGACATTTGCTGCATTCCAGAAGATTGAAGCCCTCGAAATGAAAAATGCTGAAAAAACAAAGCAGAACATCCAGGCAACGGTGGAAATGGCTGACAAGAAAATAGAGAATGTCGGGGATTTGACGGAACTGTATGATAAGGTAAATGAAACACTCGGCGAGTTGTCGTCAGAATTCAAGATGGACAGGCCATCATGGGACGAATATTTCATGGGGATTGCAAAGGTCGTGGCATCACGGTCAAATTGCATTAAACGAAAAGTCGCGGCAGTGATTGTAAGGGATAAAAGAATAATTTCAACCGGGTATAATGGCACGCCAAGAGGAACTACGAATTGCAATGAAAACGGATGCAAACGCTGCAACAGCTGGGCGGAAAGCGGAAGTAGCCTGGGCGAATGCGTGTGCTCGCATGCAGAAGAGAATGCAATCACACAATGCGCATATCATGGGATAAGCACGAAGGATTCCATTCTTTATGTGAATTTGGCGCCATGTTTAATATGCACAAAAATGATAATCAATTCTGGAATAAAGGAAGTTGTTTATGATGTCGAATACATGTTGAATGATGAATCAAAACGGCTTTTCAAAGAAGCGAAAGTCATATTGCGACAGTTTAAGTTAAAGAAATAGGTTATTTTTTCAGGAAATTTTTTATTGCCAGGATAAATTCCGATACCTCTTCAATATCATTTTTCAATTTATAAACCTCTGAGATATCCATTTCATAGTAATCATGGGCAATAATATTCCGGTATTTCATTAATTTAACCATTTTTGAAGCAAGCCTCGGACCGATTACCTTATGCTGAGCCAGTATTTCAAAGGTATCTTTATATGTTCCGGGAAGCGAAATGGATTCCGAACCGGAGATTATCTCGTTTCCAATATCAATTGCCCGGTTTAGAATGGCAAAAATTACCATGGACACTGCATAAAAAGAGCGCTTGTTTTCCAGGTCTTTCTTATCATTGAGGTTCATCTCCTTAAGATCGGACAGGTATCTTTCAATATCCCGCATCATTATGGAGATTTGCTCTTTATCAATCAGGCAATCACCTTTTTTGTAAACCTGTTCCGCCAGTGGGCTTCGTCCAGATAATGCGTAACTGTCCAGAATTTCAGCCGGGTAAGCAATTTATCGTCTTTATTGAGCAGTATTTTGCCATGTTTAAAAACACGATAACGAACGGTTAAAGGAAGTTTATGAAATAGTGAAATATCGAATTTACCTGAAGAGAATTCAAGAGGCTGGTCGGTTTGCCTGGAAGTTATAACACAAACATCGACATCCGAATCCTCTCTGGCTTTTCTTTTTGCATGGGAACCGAACAGTATCGCTGCTTTGACATAACCGGATTTTTTTAGTCTGATAATGAGATTTTCCAAATCACGCATAATTAATAATGACCCTCGTGCTTTTTAACTCTTGTTTTCAGGAAATAATTTTCGTATTGCCGTTCAGATGAAGATGCGACTTCCAGAAAAAGAAACCCACTACTGCAAAGGTTGCAATTGGCGACAACCATGCCGGAATGTGAAATCCAAAACTATCAAGAACCATGATTATTCCCAAAACCAGTATGGAGTACATTGCACCGTTTTTCAGATAGATATATTTTTTCACGTTTTCAATGTTTTTAATCGTAAGTTCCCGCACAACCAAGGCGCCGATTCCGTTTCCGATAAGGATAAGCGGGACAAAAAGTGTAAATGCAAATGCGCCAACGACACCATCAACTGAGAATGTGGCATCGATAACTTCCAGATACAGCAATTTGGACATATCGCTCATATTGCTGTTTTTCGCATCAAGCATCTCCTTTTCCTTGATTTCGGCATTCTGCTTAAACCCATGAACGATAAAAAAAGCAGTGGAGCCAACCACTGCCCCGAATGCCATCAGTGAATTGACGTTGATTGCAAACCATGTGATTATTGCAAGGAGTATCGAAACGACTGCAAAAAACCATACCCCCTGTGAATGGAAAAATTTTTCCCCGGCAAGACCAAAATGTTTCGGTTCGAGAAAGAGCCAGTGGAAAAACAGAAAAATAAGGAAAACACCACCACCTATAAGCAAAATCGGACCGGACTGGTCCATTGCAGTATGTGCTGCAGAATCACCCGAAATCATGGCTGTAAAAACACCATCAATACCTAAAGAAGGGTTTGCAGCCCAAAGGATAACTGCCGGAAGGAAACCTCGGACTGCGAATACCGCAATAATCATACCCCATAATAAAAACCATTTACGCGCTTTTTCAGACATTTTTGTAAGAATATCTGCATTAATAATGGCATTATCTATGCTGGTGATTATTTCGAAGAATGTTAAGCCAATTATAGTAAGAAGCATTGATCCGATGTCCATTGCAAATAGATGAATGCGAAAAATTTAAAAACAGGAAGAGATCTTCATGCTGAAATTTTAGATGGTAATTCTAAGTATTCAATCTGTATTAACGCATCTTAAACTTCAGCAGCGCGGCAATCTTCCCAAAACCTTTCAGCTTGAAGCCAGGCTCTCCTTCCTCTGAAAAGAATACAACCTCAGCCTTATTCCCGTATACCTGCTCCACGAGCTGCTCTGCTTCTTTATTAGTACGTAAATAATCATCAAGAATAAGCAGGGTTTTCACTGCAAACGCTTCCGCTGCCTGCCTTGTTTCCTTAAGGCCATAAACCGCAAGACCGGAATCCCTGTGAATTTCCTTTACAAGTTCGGTAATCAGCTTTTCCTCTTTTGCCGCATTTTCTTCACCAAGAATTTTATCCAGAATGCCATTTTTCAAAAGTTCATTCACGCCATTGCGTTCAGCATAGGAACAGCTTTCAAACATAATCCGGTTAAGAAGTTCGGGTTTTTTCTGCTGTAAAAATTTCCTGAGATTATCCTTTGTAAACCCCGGTCCGGCAATAACATATTTTTCAGGATGGCGTTCGATTTCAGATGCAATCTGACCAAAATATGACTTTTCCTGTGCATCCGCTTTGTCATCCCGCTTGCTTACATTGCTATAGAACTCAGCCCCAAAATCAATTCCAGAGGAACGCAGAATTGCATTGAGTGCTTTTTCTTCATCCAGTACAATGATTCGTATTTTCGGTTTTTTTGTTTCTTTTTCAGCCTTTTTCAAACGGTCCAGATGGTGTGTTTTCCAGTTTTTGATAATGAGCAATTTAGTACCGGGTTCAGCTTCGATTGTATGGTGCTTGCCAAGCTGGACGAATTCTTCCGGTTCTCCTGAAACAATCTTTCCAAGCATGCGCAAACGATTAAGAGTTGGTGAAAATTCAATCTGAGCAACTTCAACCATTATCGTGACTGGTTTTTTTTCTTCTTTATTTCCGACCTTGTAACTTCTGACTGTACGTGACTGGACGCCATCTCCCGGCCCGATTATTTTGCTCAAGTGCCAGAGGTCATCCACGTTGTCCAATACGAGTTTTAGCTCGTTTGTTTTCCTGTCGAAATGGATTATTTTCATTATGAGAATTCAGTTGGAAATAATTAATAAGCCATAATCATTTCATGTTCTTCAGTTCTGGTATAAAATCGGATTGTAGCCACTGTCTTAACAATCCAATTTGTGTTCTGGAGTCTCTTGATACTGATTCCAAACTTCCGGGAAGCTCAACAGTACCGATTTGTAACAGGAGTTTTTTAAGAGTTAATTTTTTTGGGGAAAATCTATATGACCTCTCAAAAGCAGGTAAAAAAGTGCGTTTCTGCTGGCAAAGCGCCCAAAATTCCAAACACAACGGTTCACAACTTGCAAAATGCCTAAGTTTTGGAATTAACGCATGACGAACTGCTGCAATTTCTGGTAAGGAAAGACCGGTTTCCCCGGTAAAATGACGCAATGGCGGGCAGTTTTCAGTAATTAAACCATACCTAAGAATCAAAACCTGCTCAGCAGGACTGAAACAGGATACGACAGAATTGAAAACCTGCCCAGCATTACGTTGAAAATGATCGCATAAACTAACAAAAATAGCATAGTTGGGATCTTGTATTTTGGTGGCTGGCTTACGAACAGGAACAGCTGACCTGGAAGTTTTAACGAATGGATAAACAGGGCGTATTGGGACAGATGACTGGGTTTCAGATGGAATGAGCTTCCTGATCGGAACTGCAGAATTCCTAAGCACTGATCTGAGTTTTTCAATTAAATCTGATTCTGCCCGTTCAATATGATATGATTGAATTTGAGGCGAATCCCAAGAAGCAGCAATAGATTCTAATGAGCATGGAAAAAGGGGATCCGCTCGTCCCATTAAGACATAAAAATCAAGATCAGATACCCTATCCAAAAAAAGCCCGACCCGCAACCCCGATTGCTGGTTTTTCAACGAAGACCAAAGGTCACGTAATTCTATCAATTGAGTAGTAAGCACATTCAATTTTCCAGGGGCAAACACACCCCTTTGGACAGCACGAATCACCCTCTGTTCATATCCATCAGGAATAGGGATATCTGTTTGGCTTCGCAATACAGGAAAAGGCACTGGATTGGCAGAAAAAACATTTGTAATACAAACCGCAGCAGCATGATTGCCTGCTCTGGTAAATCTAGCTACAATATCCCGCCAGGTTTCAATATGGTTTAATGCCTCTCTTTCCACAGCAGCCTTTAATCGCACTTGGACAGCAGATAAAACATAAGTATGACTCGTAATTTCTGGTGCTTCGGGAGGTTCTGAAATAATATGAACACCCAAAACGCGTTCACGGTAGCGGACCTCTCTGGCCAATTGCGGGGATATTTTATTAAGTTCCTCAAGAGTATGGACAGGATTAAGTAATTGCACACGCAAATATACCCTTAAATCATCATCATCCCAATCTGAAAAAGTTGTTATTGGCCTTAACAAACCCAGTTTAATACAAACCCTGCGCCGAACTGCCTGTGTCCCGGCAACGCTCAAACCCAATTGTTCAGAAAGTTGAGTTATATCGATGGATGGATTTTCGGCAACTATAGTAAGTAGAAGCAAGCCTCTTTCACTTAGACCTTGTAATGCCTGGTTAAGCAAATCAGACAAAGGACGGGCAGCGAGAGCTTCAGTAAGAATTTTGTCTGAAAAATGTGATCTTTGACGACCAGAACTACCTTTAGAGGATCCGTTTCCATGTCGATCTGCAGTTTGTCCAGTAAGCCTAGGCATATGTGATTATATATGGAAAATAAGGATTATAAACGTATTTATTTGGTAAAAAGTGTCAAATTCCCTTCCAATCCACCTTCAATCTTAAACCTGTCCCAAATCAATGTCTGATTAAAGAAAACTGCCGGAACGTACTTTTGCTCATTTGTAAGATTAAGTGTAGTTGAAAAGTTAGTATATGCTTCTCTGCCTGAAACCGTGTTGATATCATAGGTATACCAAGCAGTTTTATTCACAAACTGCTTTGAGATATTAGCCATAAATCCGGAAATTGCAGTACATGCAGAACAACCGGATGAATAGAAATAATAGACACGAAGCTTGCCATCAGAATCCAAAACCCGAGTAAAATCGTATTCTTGATTAGGCGTGGTAACATTGGTATTAGACGTATTAGACGTACTATTCTGATAATTAGACTGAAAGGAATTGTTCACACCTACAGTCTGATTAATGGAAGAATTTGAAATATTTGAAACAGATAGACCGCCAGTTTGATTGGAAACAGATGAAACATTTGACGGAAAAGTTGCAGGAGTAACTGGAGCATCGGATTGGGAGATGCAGCCAAAAAGAGCCAGCAACAATATTGCTACAATAAAATTTTTCATCAGGATAAAACATCCGACATTTTTATAAATTTTTGCTCGGTAGGCAATTGGGGAGGATGGTATGCGCAAATTACTAGCAGTACTAATTTTTTCAAGTTTGTTAATGGCAGGAAATATAGACGTTGATAAAAACTGGGAAGAGTTGTGGTGGCAACAAAACAACCCCAATATATATCGCAATATGTGGGATCCGGTTTCAATGCACCCGACACTCGATAGTTTGAAACTTGATAATCTTACGTATCTGAATATGGATAGTGATACTGCCAAAAAAATAACAGCTGCAAAAAACGAACTGGTGCTTGCCGAAATTTACAAAAAGAAATGTAAGGAAGAAATGGATTACGCAATCTCGCTCAATTGTCAGGCACACTGTGCAGCAGGAGTTATCCTGCCGTTGGTGAGTATACTGGCAGTTCCGTGTGTAGTAGACTGCCTGAACACTTTAACCGTATTTGAACATATGAACAGTTACATAACAGTACATACTGAATATGGGGTTCACTGGAAAAAAACAATGAGCCAATCCGCAGATGCACTGGCAAAAAGCGCAGAAAATATGGAAGATGTGAAAGAGGAGCTCGAACTTGAATACACAAAAATAGAAAAAATGGGTTTATGCGATGACGATTATTTTGGCCCGGGCAGGACGGAATGCAATAAGGTAAAGGCAGCAATTGAATCAATTAACAAAGAATCAACAGAAGGAACTTATGGACAGTATAACCAGGTAATCGGGTATACTGAAAACCTGAATAAACAATCGGAAAAAAGTGCACCTGATTTTTCAAATTACAGCATTGCAATGTATACCATATGGAATGAACACGGAGCAATGAAAACAATCGGGAATTTAACCGAGCTGGCAAACAAATCCAGGTATGACGCAACACAGTATTACACCAAAATAGAAATGAACGCTTCTTTTGACAAGGAATATATCGAAAAAATATCTAAAATGATTGAAAGCGAAAATCTCCAGAAGATAACTGAGGCAAAATCAACCCATGGAAAACCATCTGATTTGGAAAAAGGAACAATTGCAGAAAGGTACATACAGCTAAAAGCAATTGAATTAAACGCAAGTTTGTATTATAAAAATGGAAAAACATCTGAAAAAACAAAGGAAGTTGATAGGTATCTAAAAGACGCAATAAAGAATATTGAATCGGCAGGAACATATTATAAGTTACTCAAAAATGAATATCCAAAACTTGAAAGCGACGCAAAAATAATCGTAACAACAGAAATGAATGATGCAAAAAAGGCAATTGCTAATGCCAGGCTGACTGCAAACAAAACAACGATAACTGCGATTGTAAAGGAATACCTGGATGAAGCAGAAAACAATTATAAAAAAGGTGAAATATCCCAAAATTTGGGGGATAAATACGAAAATTATGCGATGGCAACAAAAAATGCAAATATAGCAAAGACACTGGCAAACGGACAAAAATTTAATGAGAGCGCAGAAATAACTGCACTGAAAAAAGATGTTAAAAATTTATTAGACAATTGTAAAAAAGACGGAGTTCCGACAGCCAGTGAAGAGGCGATGTATGGATATTTTGAAAAAAGCGACTCCGCAGATGCCAAAGAAAATTTAGAGGGCATCAGGAAAAGCCTCTTGAATAAAATAACTGTAATGTATGCCTACCTTGAAGATCAACGCGGGGAGCTCTTACAAAAAATATACCTGATTGGCGGGAATGCTGATGACCAGAAAACAATTATGGAAATTGCAGAAAAAGGACTTGTTCTGGCGAACGGTAGCATAGATTATGAGAAAGCGGCTGGAAAATTGAAACTACTTGAGGGGACATACTCAGAGGTTGATTTAATCCTGGATGGGTACACAAAAGAGATGGTTGCAGGTTCGATAAAAAAGGACATAACATCGATAATGGATCCGGTTGAATTAGATACGCCAACCAACATGACAGTATATGTCACTTTGACAAATACGAAACAATACAATGCCTCCAATGTTGGTATAAATATAAATATGCCGATTGAAGCAACGTGGATGTATTCAGATATGGTGTACGGAAATGGCAATGTGCTGTCAGTGCATATGTCAGACCAGACTACAACAACAGTAATACTAAGGGAAATAAAGCCATTTGAACAAATTAAAATTATTTTCTCCAAAAGAGCAGTCCTCGCAAGTATAGATTCGGAAACCAGTAGTATAAAAGGATTGGGTGATGGAAGTGCAAGGATAGATACAAAGATAAATTTCCATGCGGATTCAGACCTTGCGGGATTTCTGCCACCGAAAGAGATGGAGAATTTTAAAGTAGACGGGATTGCAAACAAACAAAAAGTGGCAAAAGGGAAACATGTACTGAGTTCAAGCTACTTGGTAAATGACGCATACAACATAAGTTTTGGAAATCAAAAATCAAGCATAATCGGCTTGAATTCTAAAATTGAATATGACATAATATTGACTCCCAGAATGGATATCGACAAAACAGTGGTTTTTGTAGACACGCCGTTTGATGCCAGAATCAGCAATTTGAAGTTATATTCTTTAACCGGAGAGAAAATAAGTCCGCTAAAAACAATAATCAGCGGAACAAGGTATTATACCGAAGTTTCCGATATGGAAACCGGAAAAATAACCAGATTGCACGTGAGCTATGATATACAAAATACTACCGATTATATAAATTCCAGGATAACAGTTTTGAAAAATGAGAATTATAGCAAAACAATTGCTGATAAAATATCCGACCTTGAAACAAATATGAAAAATGAAAATAATACTGACGGGATAAAAGAACTGCAGGAAATAGAAACGTTAATAAAAAATGAGGCAGCTGAAAAAGAAAAATACCGAAAAAAGACCCAGACACTGAAAAATGAACTGAACCTGGAACTTATGGACATTAAAAATGCACTTAAAAAAGCAGCTGAAACCAACCTCTCAGGAGAATTTGTAGGGAAATTAACTGCAAGAAAAAACGAATTGGAAACTAAGATAAATAAGAGCGATGGGATGTCCGACAATGAATCGGTGGCCTTACTCGAACTAATAGATACTGGCTGGGCAGGAAAAGAACTGACCAAGATAAGGAAAGAACTTGCAAATAGTTATGATAAATTAAAGGCGAGATTTGTAAGTGCAGGAAATTTAAGTACGCCAAATGAATTCCTGGATTTTGAAAAGGACCTGCATATGCTGGAGGCAAGCAATGATTTGATATACGCCACAAATGCACTTGCATCAATTGAAAAAATAGGCAAACTGGTGAGCGAACAAGAAGGTAAAAATGATATTATTACAAATTCATTGAAGAATGATTATCTGCAATTCAAAACAAATGCCGAAGATCTGATAAATAAATATACACAACAGCAAAGCAGCGCAAAGGGCAGTAATTACGCCCAATATTTTACGCTGGACGGAAGCAAACTAAAAACAGATTTAGAGTATATAGGCGCCTTATTAAGCAAAAATAAAATTGATGATGTAAAAATTAGGATTAACAGCATAAACAGAACACTTGGGATAATCGATGCTGCATTGAAAACACTTGAATCCGAAACAAAAACAAAAATCATTTTTGCAGAAGATTTATACGGGAAACAGAAAAATGGCATAAGCTCAAATGAACAGAGTATAATTGATGGGAGAATAAAGAATATTAAACTCCTTGCAAGCAGTGGAAAGTACATTGATGCACTGAAAGAAACTGAAGGTTTGATAAAAAAATTAACTGGAACGGATACCGGAAGTTCCGGGAACACCCTTTTGATTCTTGGGATAACTGCAATTGCAATATTGGCAACAATAATTGTTTACCTTTTCAGGAAAAACGACCTGAAGCTCCCGTTCAAAAAACATGAAAAAACATACAAAAAACTTGACAAAGCTGAATAGGTAACCCGCGATTTGGTTAATTGAAAGTGCAGCCAAGGCACTAAACCTTAATATTTCTTATCAAATAATATACCCATCATAAAGATGAGAGGTAATTCTGATGAAAGTGGCAATCAGCGGATTCGGACGTATAGGAAAAACATTTTTACGGGCAGCAATTGCACAGGGAGTTCTTGGAAAAGAATTTGATATAGTTGCAATAAACACGCGAAGCGATATGCAGGGCCATATTCACTTATTCAAATACGATTCAGTTTTTGGCAGGTTCAGTGGAACTGTTGAACAGAACGGGGACAAATTCGTAATCAACGGTTATCCAATCAGATGGATACAGGAAACCGACCCATTGAAATTACCATGGAAAGAACTCGAAGTGGACATGGTCATTGAATCAAGCGGAAGCTTCAAATCCAGGGATGATGCTGAAAAACATATGAAAGCAGGTGCAAAAAGAGTGCTTATATCCGCACCCGGAAAAGAAGTTGATGCGACAATCGTGCCCGGAGTAAATGAGCATACTTTGAATAAGGAAATGAAAGTGATCTCTTTGGCATCATGCACAACAAACGGGCTTGCACCAGTACTAAAGGTAATAAATGAAAAATTCGGGATTGAAAACGGATTTCTGAGTACAATACATGCTTATACAAACG
>CAZLMI010000006.1:0-2126 GCA_964560865.1 Microcaldota archaeon | reverse complement strand
TCGATCAGAACATAGTGGATGGAAGCCACAAGAATTTGAGAAGGGCAAGGGCAGCTGCAGTTTCCATAATTCCAACCACGACCGGAGCTGCAAAGGCAATCGGGGAGGTGCTGCCTGACCTTAAGGGGAAGATGGATGGTATTGCTTATCGTGTGCCTGTGCCGTGCGGTTCGGTGAATGATGTGGTATTGATTCTGGGTAGAGAAACGAATGCAGAGGAGATAAACCGGGAACTGGAAAGGGCATCAAAAGAGGAACTGAAGGGAATTCTCGGATATACCACCGAACCATTGGTATCAAGGGATATTGTTGGGGATTCCCATTCGGGCATAGTAGATAGTGCATTGACAAAATGCATGGGAAAGATGGCAAAACTCTCAGTGTGGTATGATAATGAATATGGATATTCCAACAGGTTAGTGGATTTCTGCAAAATGGTTGCAAAGAAAGGGTAGATAATTAAGCCAGAGCAGGATCAGATATCTGGCAGATACTTTGTTTTTATGAATTCTTCCACTACAAAAAAACTATAATTGCGTATCTGACCTGGAAATTTTTCGTTTATTTCCCGTAATATGCTAAAAAATTCCTTGGAATCAGTAACCTGTGCTTCAATCTCCACATCGGCATAACCAAGCGAATTATTTATGTAAAAGATATATTCGTGTTCTTTTGCGAAAGAGTAAATTTTATCAATAGTATGCCCGTCTTTCACGTTTATATCCAGTTTATAAAGCAGATAACCAATTTTTTTGGTGTCAATGACAGGTCTGAAACCAGCGATAATTCCTTTTTTCACCAACGCCTTCATGCGGTATCTTATCGCACCATGGGATAATCTCAATTCCCGGGCGATCTGAAGCAACGATGCCCGCCCGTTCGTACTTAAAAAATTCAGAATTTTTTTATCGATTTTATCAATTGGAACTTCTTCACTCAAAGTGAAATAATTGAAATTTGATTTTTCCTTAAGATGTTTTTTTGTAAATGGATATCGGTAATGCCCAATCCCATAATAAAGAACCAGACAATAATCATCGACATATTGCCGGTACTTATGCATAAATTCATGCATTATTGCAACAATCTCTGCCGGGTTCTTCACCCAAAATAAAACCAAAAACCCCCAGTTTCCCCTTAGGTAGGATATCAACCAGGTATTGTTGCACTTAACGAAATGTTCCTTGATTTCATCTTCTTTCTTCGGGTCAGTGTACTGAAACCGCAGGTATAGCCTATAAGCCTGATACCCCAATTTGTAGGAATTTATCAGCGTGTGATAACCCCGGATTATACCTGATTCCTCCATGTTTTTTATCCTGTAATTTATCACGTTTTTATTCACGCGAAGCTTTTTTGCGATTATTGTGCTGGGAGTTCTGGCATTGTTGTCAAGGTAAGCAAGGATTTTTTCATCGAGGTTGTCTAAGTTCATATTCTGTTTATTAGTAATTGATGTATATAAAATTTACCATTTGAACGAAAATTTGATAGAAATAATAAAATATTAGGAAAAACAGAATAGTATATGGTGGGAATTTGAGGACAATTTCGAAAGGCAGGGTGTGGGTAAAAAGAACAGTTGCGGCATTTGCAACTGCGGCAATTTTGACTACTGGAATAATGGGATATAAGGAAGTTGGAAAGGATATGAAAATGGCAATGACCACGGATAATTATGTAGATATGAGAATTGCATTGCTTAACTTATCAGAAGCTAAATATCCTGAAACAAATGCGCTCGAACTTTATGCATACCAGTGGGCATTGTGCACAATAGTAAAAAGCACAACAAAGTACGAACGAATGGTAGTATGGAAAGATGCATTTGAAAAGTGGAAACGTGACGATAATAAAAGTCAGTTAATGGGAGTCATGTTTGGATGTTATAGAATCGAAGATTCTGAAGCAGTAAAACAACTAGTAAGATTACATCCGGAGATTATGCATGGATTGGAAAGGGATCTGGCAAAAATAGGAGATACAAAAGATGAACGAACAACTGCCTACTCTAATATAATGAGGATACTCGTAGGGTGTTTTTCATCAGATTTTGAATTGCGGTTAAAGGCAGTAAACGAAATCGAGGGTGAAACCATTTCTAAGACAAAACAATGGCTTAAAAT
>CAZLMI010000005.1:5375-14006 GCA_964560865.1 Microcaldota archaeon | reverse complement strand
ACCATGAATGGCTGCGGCGCATACCGTGTTCTTCTTCCGCCAATCTCCCTCGCATCAATGACGCTTACCATGGGGCTTGGTGAGATACATGCGCTTAGGATGTTAATGCTCATGGGAACCAAGTATGCATTCACCCTTCTTCTTCCATTCGGAATATTCCTGAGAACATTCAAATTTACACGTGGTGCAGGTGGGCTTTTTATTGCAATGGCAGTTGCATTGTATTTCATACTTCCGTTTACAGTCATATTTTTTCAGTATATGTTTGAGGAATTTGAAAAACTTCCTGCAAGCGCGCATTTCAAGACTTCCCCGTCTTTCGAAGAGCCGGACTGCGATCCTTTCAATGCACTTCCCATGCATGATGGCGAAGGTGCAGAAATGGCAGCAGACCCCTCCAAGATATCAGAATACGATTCCTCTTCCGGGGAAGGAACCGGCATTGAGGGTAATGAAGCAAATGCAATGCATATCCTTCAGGATTTTTCAGGAAACGCGATGGAATACTATATCTACCAGGTTTTGATAAAAGCGACTCTGGGTGTCATCATTGCAGTTTTGGTTACCGTACTTTCAATACAGCGGATATCGGCAATAGCCGGAACGGAAATGGACATGTCGGTCCTGTCGAGGCTGGTTTAGCATGGCAATGGTTTGTTCATCCCAATTCAATTCGCTTCTTACCGGGGATATCGCACTTCTTGCAGGCGTAGTTGCGATTGCCGGCATTATGATTGTGATACTTGCTTACATGTATAGTATGATTATCAGCAATCCGAAAGTTTCGTTGTGGGCAAAGACTGAGATATTTCAAATCGTTGCTTCGGTTGCAACAATATTCATTCTCGGAATGATCATCTCCGGGTTTTGTTCTCTTAAAACTTCAGATCTTACTGCGCTTACCGATCTTCCAAGCAGTTCTTCATCCGTAGATATTTACCAGGGGGCAAAGAATTATCTTGCCAATGCAACTGCATTTGCCCATGAATCCGTAAAAATCAATCGTTACTATCTTGAAGCGTTTTCCAATATGGAACTTCGTTCGGTATGGGACTGTGATATGGGCTGCCTTTTTGGTTCTTCCGGGCAAGGCAGTTCTCCTGATGCTGGTTACAGTTCGCTTGCATCTGCTTACAATATGGCGCTCAATACTTCTTTTTTTGCTTTTTTTTCAGGTATGAATTATCTGTTTATTCTTGAATTTGTTTATTCGGGATTGCCCCTCTTCTTTTTGCCGATTGGTATATTCCTTCGTTCCATGCCTTATCTGAGGCAGCTTGGCGCCCTTCTGATTGCCGTTGTTTTCTCATTCATGCTGGTTTATCCGGTTATACTTGCAATGTTCGGCCTTGTTCCTGAATTTACAAAGAGCCAGATTTCGGGTTTCGATCCGTCAAGCTATGATGAATCCAAGGTTACTGATGTTTCGTGGGATGCGGTTATTGTTGATTCGGGAAGCATTGCCGATGAGTTTTTTGAGGATGATACTAATTTCAAGGTTGCCGAGCCGCTTGCATTCACCGGCCAGGCATTTTTTGTCGCGGTTTTCCTGCCTACCATTGCCATGCTTTCAGCTCTGGCAAGTACGATTTATCTGTCCAGGATGATGGGCCAGGAAATAGATTTAAGCAGGGTAATCCAGATGGTGTAATATATGGCAACTGAATCCGTTATCGTAAAGATGTTTTCAAATATTTCCTGGTTTGGCGAGTGGCTGCCATTGGCAATTCTTGCAACAATTACTGCAATTATTTTTCACATAATTTTGATGATGTTTTCACGGGCATTTAAAATGGAGCCGCTGGAGCAGTATTCAAAAAGCGAAATACTGCAGGTTGGAGCCACTGCCCTCATGGCCATCTTTCTTGTGACTATTCTTGCGGGAATCACCGACAGCGGGTTTCTCACCGGGTTTATTGTAGACGGGGCATCCAAATGCAAGGGAACTTCTTATTCCTACGGTGTTGGCGAATACGGGATGAATGGTGCGCTGGGACTTATAAAATGCAGGCTTGGGGAAAATGCAAACACATTATCTGATGTATTCGCGTTTGCAAATGCCGACCATTCTTTTGATTTTGACCGGCTTACGATATACATTTCGCTATTGAGCCTTCCGGTATTTATGGGCAATTATAACGGTGACTGGTATCTTGCAGTTGAAAATTATCGTGCACTGAGCCAGCTTTCCATGAATCTTTTGATTTCAGTCAATGCACAGATAAAATTTGTTGATTATGTTTCACAGAATATGCTTCAGATGTTTCTCCCCCTCGGAATAATCCTTCGTACTTTCCATTTCACCCGCGGTATCGGGTCGTTTTTCATATCCATTGCAATTGGTCTGTATTTCATATTTCCCACTGTTTTTCTGATCACTGATCCTGGATTTATAAGCACCTCGCTTCCGTCCAATCCATCCGTGGTTTCGCAAAAACCCGGTTTTTGTTATCCGACTTTCACCGGTGCGGTTGCACTTGCACAAAGTTCAGGAACACAGTCGTCGGGTGGTTCTTCCGGTGGTTATGGTTTAAGTGTGAATCAGGCATTGCTCTATATTTCCAAGGTTTACAGCGGTTTGTTGCTTCATCCGTTTATTACTCTTGCAGTAACGCTGATATTCGTAAGGTACATGATGTATATTCTGGGTGGCCAGCCATATGATATCATGAGAATGGTTGCAAAGGTGGTTTGATGAGCTTCTCACGTTATGCATTGTTTGGGATTTTTGTTCTTGTATTCTTCATGGCTGGTTGTGCAAAGGACAATGCAAGTTATGGTTGTTGTGTGAAAACCAATGCCGAGCAGGGGCAGTGTCTGCTTTTTAACGGGACAACATCGGTACTGGCAGATAAGACCTTTGGGTGCAATGTTTCAGGAAATTCCAATGTTGCTCCATATTACACCTGCAATGTTACGGTAAGCAAAAGCGTAACCTCGGTTTCGGGTGGCAGTACGCAAACCACCAAAGTGTCATCCAATCTGAATATTCCGATATGTACTGACCGTACCTCGACAAAATGTTCACAGCCATCGTGCGATATTATGGTCTGCAGTCCAAATACATATAATCCCAATCCCATTGCTTCGGGTGTTGATCTTGGAAGGGATGCGGAATACGGGAAGCAGGGTGATTACAGCAGCATGTCATCCGGTTCCGGTGTCCAGGACAAAAAACCAGTCATTAATCTCTATGGTTCCTATTGCAGTTTTTATCCGATGGACGAAAGGCTTAATACACTAATTACAAACACTAAAGGCTCCTTTGTCAATACGTTCCGGTTTGGAATTGGCTCATCATTTTCAGATTATGAAGTTGCAAAATATTATTTTCCGATGTCCGACCGGTTCTGCAATCCATACCTGAAAAAAATAACTGCGGATGGCAAAGACCGGTACATGAATTATCTTATTTATGATGGCGGAAGTACCTTCAGCAGTACCTATCAGGTGCCTGCAGGGAAAAGCCCGGAAAGCATATTTACCGAAAGTATGGTTCTTGATTCTTCTGCAAAATCATTTCCATTGCCCCTGCAGTTAAGTCAGTTTGGCGGAGTTGACGGGGCATATCAGACTGCAAGCTATTTTACGGGTGTTTTCGGAAGCAGAAACCGTTCTGTAAGTTCTAATGTTGCGAATCCGTTTCCACCTGAAAAATACAGCAATTATCCCCCAATCAGCTATGCAAATTATCCCTACGGGTCAAGGAGTTTTATTGCAACCAATGCGGAAGTCCCGGGTCTTATTGAAATAGACGCCGGTCCAAATCCTGCATTTGATGATAATCTATATTTCATATCAGAAAGAAAGACGATGGACAGGGATTTCTATAAAAATACCCTGCAATGGCTTTACTTCAATCCGGATATAACCGCGCGAAACGGTTCTGCGCGATTCGAGTGCGAGCAATCCGAATGTTATTCCGGTTATTGCGACAAGGATTTCTATAAGCGTTCGGTTTGTGAAAACTCAGTTACCGGAAAGGATGCGCTTTGCATGTGTGAAAAGAAAACCACCAGTTATGGTGAAACCTATGTGGAGTGCGAAGGCATTTATGATCTTGGAAGGTCTGCAAATGCTACTGACGGTCTGGCAGGAAAAATCGTTCCGGTTACATTCAGGGCAGCATATGGCTGGGGTCGGCCAATCGAAGTTCCACTGGTCATTTTCAACGATGCGAAAAGTTATGGCTGGGCAGGCCTGCTCCAGCAAAGGGAGTCAAAAGAACTTCAGTTTACCGGTTCATTTGGAGACGGGTATGATGGCATAACCGATGCCTCGGAATGTAAAAAATCATCCACTTGCTATTCTGATGTTGATTATTATGCGATTACCCCCTCGTTCAAGCTTAATTATACGCCCACCAATATAGAATGCACTAACTATGATAATTCGCAAACTTCAACAACTTACCAGCACTGTCTTAAATGGGCTCCGAGCGGAGACAGCCAGCAGAAACCAGTCTCAAAAACAATATTCTGGGGCGAAGAAAGAAAGATCAATGAGACCGTTACCGAGTATAAATGGGTGGATGTTGGCGGGGGTTCTGGTGTCGGGAATGTCATTTCACAAGTGCTGACGCCTATAGAAACATCATCCATAAATTCCTATATAGGTTTCAGTACCATGGATCCGACCGAATTCCCAAAAAGCATGCTTGCAAAAGAATGCGGTCTGGAAAAGAATAGCGATTATGTTGTAAGGGATACCTCCACATTTGGTTTGTATGATTCAAAATCCGCAGAGCTTTCATTGACCGCATATCAGACTAACTGGATTTATGCATTGGGTGAAGATTTAACCGATCCGAAAATCGGCATTCCGTTGAAATGGAAAACCTCGAAAAGTGAATCTCTGCCTGCCCGTTCCTGGCCATGGCTTTATAGCAGAGACACAATTTCCAATTCATTTTCCAGTGGCTGGCAGACTGTTGAAAGTGCATATGTTCTTTTGTTCAAGCGAACCAAAAACAGCAAGGGCAAATGGTCAATCGGTGACTGTGAACTTGACAATGATGGTTTCACCCCGAAAATAACCGAGTATGGCTGGTGTGAGGCATGTAGTTATTCCACCCTGGCGTACCAGGAAGTTACTGCCGGCAAAAAGTACATGCCTGCTGCAAATGCAAAGGAGGAGTATATCACTGAAAACACCAATGGTGAAATGCAGGAAAAATGGCAACCAATATGTGCAATGACTGCATCATGCGAAGGATCTAAATATATCTGGCAAACGTTAACCAGTGAGGAGCACTCCATCAAATACGCATTCAGCGATTGTACTCAGGGGGTCAGCTGTAACCAGTATGCATCTGAATTTGCAAGTGATAAAATCGGCAGTTACGATTACTGGCCTGCAACCCAGCCTGAAATGACTTATCTGCAGACCAAAACAACCGAAATGCTTAAACAGGGGGTTATGCCTGTTTTGGACTTTTCAGATAGTTCAAATTGGGAGGATCGGGAATGGCATCAGTGGGATCCAGTACCTAATATTTGGACAGGTAGTACCAAATATTATGGTTTTGATAGTAAAAATAATTTAGTTATTAGTAAGGACATGCAGACACTTTTGAAAGATAAAGGCCCGATGATTATTATCGTTGGTTCTACCCGTACTGGCAGCACTTTACTAGCCCGTGCAATGAGCATAAATTCAATATGTCCGAAATGTCTTGTTGCCATCCGGGCATATGACGAAAGCGATTATCCTGAATATCGCAAGAATCGTCTGACGAGTACGGATTCAGTATACAAATACTGGCAGACGCGTCAGGATGTCTATCTAAAATCTCTTGCTGATTTCTTTGG
This sequence comes from Microcaldota archaeon, assembly GCA_964560865.1. GTDB lineage: Archaea > Micrarchaeota > Micrarchaeia > Anstonellales > Bilamarchaeaceae > CAZLMI01. Next base: position 8,196 of record CAZLMI010000005.1, on the reverse strand, counting down.
CCTGACTACCACTGCGAGTTGTTATGATTTAGGTACTACCTGCAATCCTCTTTACCTTGAGAATATTGATTTGATAGTATCGGATTATTTCCCGGAAGAGCGGGTAAATGATGAGCAAAAAACCGTAACTTATGAATATGACTACGTTGATCCGAAAACATGTGAGGTATATCAAAAAGCACCCATTCTATCAAGCAAACTTGAAGTTTATGATGTTTCATTCGATTCTAATGATTATTATTGGGATTTTAACACTAAATGGTTTAACAGTAATGATTGGGGAGGTTATACTACTAATCATAAAGTGAATAAGATTGATGGTGTAGATCGCTTTGACCCAACTAATTGCGTTTGCCGTGTAGCACCTAAAGGAGAAACAAAAAGTATTTATACAATCTCTGATGTTGATGGTAAAAGCATCCAAGTTCAATGCAGGAAAACTGATGGAAAATCCACAGAAAAACTGGCATGCACTTATGATGATGCACAATTCCGTACTGTTCTTACTGACATGACAAATTACAGCCGTGCGATACTTTACCAGTTCCACAAGCCGACATTATTCACTTTGGGCATGATTGAGAATGTCACTATTGAAAAATCAAAACCAAAAACAATTACCTTCAATGTAAGCAGGAGGCTATTCGGTGGAAGAAACGACCGTTTTGGTCCGCAGATTTTTGGTGGTGACCTTGCATGCGATGAGCTTGATGTTCTTTCAACCAATGCACCATCTGGTGTCAGTATAGACAGTTATTATGGTTTTGCTTCCGGGCCTACATTTGTTGCCGGAGAGCGGCTGGCATATCTTTGTTATGGAACCATGGTGGGTTCAGTTGGAAAGCCCGATTTGGCATATATGCAGTATACCAATGATAATCTTGATATCTCCCTTCCTGAAGGTTCGCACATTACTTCAGTAAAAGTCAAAGTGCAAAATGTAACCGGGCAGGTAAGGCTATACTCCGGTTCAACTGTCAATACCTATCTTGAAGGGAATTACGACACGCTTGGCGGTTGCATTATGAATAAGCTTACTAACTGGGCTGGTAGCCGGGGGAATCCACCAGTCCTCAGTGGGCATGATTCTTCAAGGTATCCTCTGCTTGTCAAGGATAGCACTCCTTTGGGTTTGTTCAAGACTAATAGTGATGTCCGGGAATGGAGTTCAGATACAAAGTACGGTTCAGGTTCATCCTGGATAACACTTACTCCAAAAGCAGGTTATACCAATCGGGTTGAATTGTCCAGTCTGGTTTCCACGATTTCTGCAAAGCAGGGTCAGAGCAGGGTCTCAGAAAGTTACTCAAGAAACTCCGGTGATGAAACTTCTTTTTCTACTGATATGCCCTGCGGCGGTCAATATACCTATGAATTCGAAATCACATATTATGAAGATAAAGTTAGTGGTGCCGGTGGAAGTGTCGATGGCGATCGTTGGGGTGACCGCTGCTGGGATAAAAAAATCAACGCCTCCAATGGAAAAGTTCTGTATGATTCCTACACTGGTTTCTACACTTATCTTTTTGCCAATCAGGACAAATTGGTACAGGCCGGTACCATCGGAGTTTTATATAAAAATTATGAAGGTCTGCTTGGAACTTCCGCAGTTGCATATCCGGATACTTACAATTCCGATACCGGAAAAACCGAAGTATTATATCGTGGAGATAATTTCGGCGGATTGCAAAAAGGAAGCCAGTACCTTCTAAAAGAAAAACCGAGTTTCATTTACCAGAAAACATATGCCCTGCCTTCTGTTGCATGCATTCCATGCACTGATTACGAGATTCAGACCGGAAGATGCAAGAAAACATGCGTAAATGGCGTGGACTGTACGGTAAAGACAAATTCCGGTTCATTGCAGCAGGCGGCCAATCAGAAATTTGCTGAAAAAATAAATCAATCGTCAGCATATTTTGCCCCGATTGCAACTGGTTTTGTTATTGGCGGTGGAAATCAGATAGAAACGGTCGGTTCAAGCTCCACAGTAACCCCGTTTACACAGGTTGAACATGCAGGTGCAGAACAATTATTCGGTGTATACTCCGGGAGTTCGATGTCAGCATATGTCCGTTGCCCGGATAATCTCGTTGCAGAACCGTGCAAAAAATGCAGCGATATTTCAGGTACGCTTAGCTGCAATATAACCTACATGAACGGTTCGGTTGTTTCAGAAAATCCCTATAAAGTCGGGGATATGAATTATCTTTATGGGGATATAATTGCAAGTATGCCGTCCGGGCACGTATGTTGCCTCAATGATTCCGCAGGCAATTATACGTTTGTGAAAATGGATACCTCAAGTTCGAACAATGCACCTATAGTATTTCCTGAAAACGGTGATCCGCTTCAGGATTGCGGTCTTATCTCGCCAAGCCTGTTGGCAGGCAGTTTCTGCGGAATCCAGCTTCCTGTAAAAGATTATAAACGTGAATGCAGTTTAGATGTTGGTGGAGTTGTGTATTTTACCGGCTTATATCCATATGATACTCAAAATCAGGTTCTGGAGTACGTGTCTACGTCCTCTATTGGAAATATCGGGTCATCAGGCATAATCCCAAATTCCATTCCATCTGGTGGCATAACACCTATTCCAGGAGGTAGTTCGACATGAAGAAATATTCTTTTTTTGTTGCAGTTTTGTTTTTATCATCGTTATTTTTTGCAGTGGACACCATGGCCGTGGGTTCCAATTCTCCGGCACTTGCGATTCCATCCGGTCTTACCCTTGTTGGAACTTCCCCATCCTCCAATTCATTTAGCGGAGCCAGTACCGGATGCAAGTGGACCAGTGCATTTAGCTATGGCGGCAGTATCG
>CAZLMI010000005.1:0-5365 GCA_964560865.1 Microcaldota archaeon | reverse complement strand
ATGCGATTGCGCAAATCACTGCAGGGCAGGAAAGCAATATCACCGGATGCCCAATGTGCGAACTTGTCCAGAATTATTCTTTTTCCTATATGCATACATACGAAAATACTCTGAACACTACCTTTGAAATCGTTGTTTACTATGAAAATAAAAGTACCACCCCATTGAGACAACCGGTTGCCTACGATCCAATTATCGTGCTTATCGATGACCACAAGAGCGCCGAACTTCAGCTTTATCGTGTTTATACCAAGCAAAACGGACTGGCTACCCTGAATGTGAGCAGATACAAGAAACCAGGCGAATGTTATGATTTTACTTTTGTAAGCTGTCCTTTTGTTTCGGGGTGCGGTTTTTATGCATGCCTTAATGCAACCGGCCTGCCTATTCCAAAAAAATACATTGGTGCGAATCTGAGCGATATTCCCTACCATCCGGATCCGCCTTACTATCAGCCTGCAAATCCCCTGGCTGGAAATGAATTTCTTCCTGCAATCGATCATGTGAAAATATGTCCGCCCCCGACAACCGGCACTACCCTTCCTGCATTTTGTCTTCCTCTTTTTCTAATTCTTGGTATGCTGATGGGTGCATTATATTATTCAGGAAAAAACCCACTCGGTTCTTTTGATTTGTCCGCACCTCGCCTTGGAAGCCATTTGCGTTATCAGGCCAGGGCCAGAAGCATGGCAAGCTTTGATACAATGTCGCTTGCACAGGCTGCAAAAGGTGCTGGCAGCGAAATCTCAGGAATAGCAAAGGGTGAAAAATCGGTTTTAGGTCTTGGTGGAAAAGAGTCATCCAGCGGTGCAACTACCAAGATGGGTGCCAAGGATGAAGTTTCTTCTCAGGGTATTGTCGGCATGATTCGGATGATTGCTTCCGGTAAACTGAAATCGGACATAAAGAGTTCTGTCAAATCTGTTGGTCAGACCTATAAAGGAGCATTTTCCGGCGGTGGCTGGAAAGGCGCTGGATTCGCAACTCCTAGAGGTAAAATGGCAAACCGGGCTTTGGGTGAAATAAAGGGCGGAAAGGGATTAAGTAAGCAAACTATTGCCTCTTTGCGTAGCCATGGAATATCTCCCGACATAAAATCCATCCGGTCTGCAACCGATGGTTTTAGCACTGTCTTATCACAGATATTGATTGGCGGAAGCTGGAGTGCTTCAAATATAATCAATACCCTCAAATCGACAATTCAGGGAAACGCGAGCATATTAGGTATTGCATTTTTTGTGTTTAATCGTACTATGCTTGGTTCCATAGGTGCGCATACTGCCCTGCTTTCGCTTGCTCTTGATGCTGCCCAGTATGCTGCCGGCCAAACTTTTACTCAGGCTCAAAATCGTATGGAAACCCGTGCAACCAATGGCATTGCTCTTAAAGATTCACTTGGGAAGGACATAGTAGTTACAGTACCCAGGGATGGAGTTGACCCGAAATTTTATGATAAGGATGGCAAAGAGTTATCAGATTCAGATAAAAAGAAACTTATGGGAGATCATACCTTTGCAACAGGTTTAACCGTCCTGCTGACTGATGCAGTTCGGGATTATGCCATTATATGCGATCCAAAGAACATTGCCAATGTCGAAGGTGCATTGGGAAGGTTGCTCCAGGCGCATGGACTTATTTCTGCAGAACAGCTGAAAGCAGAAGATTCAGAACTGGAATTCGCACTTAAGAAATTGCAAAAACTTTTTGAAGGTCAATTCGAAATACATGATCCAAAACTTGCAGCCCGGCTTAATGAATTGCAAAAACTCAACGAAGCGAGTAAAAACCCAGATCCAAAACTGGAGTCTGCAATAAAAGAATTGCAAAAACTTTCTGAAGGTCAATTAGAAATAAAAAATCCAAAACTTGCAGCCATGCTTAATGAATTGCAAAAAATCTTCGAAGCGAGTAAAACCCCAGATCCAAAACTGGAGTCTGCAATAAAAGAACTGCAAAAAAGAAATGCGGCTAGCCGGATCGTATTTACTGTTGAGGATAAAACCGGATCCAGGCAGGTGGTTTCATTCTCTATAAAAGAAGCAGAGGATATCATCGCTGGAGGTTCCATTCTTCACCCGGAAATCTCTGTTCAAATGCTTGAAAAAGAACTGACTGCAACCAAGGAAAGTCTTATTGTCGATATGGGAAAACTGGGGATTGGAATTGACCAGTCAAAATCCATGCCATTGTCAGAAGTCGTTCAGCATTATACTGCTGCCATTGAGAGTGCACGGGTTTCTCTTCGTGATGAAACCAATCCCGCATTTGCCACGCAACAATTCATAAAATTAAATCCAAATTCATTTGATAAACGCGGGATGTTTACCAACGAAGCGCTGGAAAAATTCGGAAGAATCGATCCTGCGCTCGTATCTGTTGCCATGATGTACAATACCATCAAATATGCTGAAATGGCTCAGGGTACATTAATTCCCGTAACAACTGATTTATCAAGAAAAGCAGATTTGCTTCAGACCCTGCAATCCCGTATAGAAGTTTTAGCAGACAAGGTTGCAGATGCAGCTCCTGGTTCTAAAGGTCTGGACGTCGACCGCAAAGAGCTTGCAGACCTGAAGGAAAAGCTGGTAAAAAATTCTTCCGAACTTTCTTTAACTTCACTTAATATGTTGTCTGCAGTCACTGTAATGGATTCTGCAATTAATAGTTTGCAAAAGCATGCAACACTGGCAGGTGAACTTGGTGGAGTTAAATCCGCAGGAGACCCTTCTTCGGAAGGTTATGGTCAGGGTGCAATGTTTGTAGCCAGGACTGTAAAGCCACTGGATGTTGCTCTGAATGTCATTAGTGCCAATCAGTATGATGTCAATTCTGACAAAACACATTTTGACCAGCATGTCGAGGATGTTGCAGCCAAAACTGGAGTGTCAAAAGAAGTGGTTTATGCAAAGGAGGTTGCGTCGCTTAATTCGAATGCAATTGGTTTTAATGAAGATGCCCGGCAGGCTTTGGCTGGTTTGAAATATGCTTCTTTAGGAGGGGACTTCCAAAAACTTGTTGCTGTAAAGACAATGGAATATCATCCGGATACGTTTGCCAAATCATTTTCTCCGGTGTCATCTAATCAGGGTGATTATCTTAATCCAAACAGTACTGTCTATGTGTCCATATTGGATAAGGATTCTGGTGCAAATAAAGTTTGTTCAATGAGCTATGGTACGTACATGGATCTCAGGCATGACGGTAAAGAAGATTTCCTGGATATGCCACACACTGTCCGTGTTTCTTTGGAGAATGTGAAAAGCATGTCTTCTCCTGAACAACCTGTCCAGTCTGTTCGTGAGTATACCGCCGCTGGTTTTATCAAGGCAGTTTCTTCCAAATCAGAACTGGATGCATTACAGCCAGTATTTGTAAAATGGGAAGATCCGTCCGGTGCGCAGGTAACTACCCCGATAACATATGGCGATTATTACAGGATTATCAAATCCGATTCCAATCCATTCGGGGCGTCACATAAAATTGCAATTGATGCGGACTATGCAGAAAAACAGGGAATTTCTGGTGGGAAGCAATCTGAATATTCCCCACAAGGCCAATTCGTGCTAACCAATTCGTTTGTTCCGCACTTTTCTTCTGTTAAAACACAGTCGTATGAAGATGTTTATAAAACTGCTGCTGAAAATGCCGGGACACCTCAAGCTGTAAGGGAATATACTGCCGCTGCCTTTTCCAGAAAAATATCATCTACGATGGATCCATCCCAATCAGTATTTGTAAAATGGGAAGATCAGTCAGGTACGCATTTTACTCAAACAACTTATGAAGATTATTCAAAAACAGTACAATCCAAATCAAATAAATTCGGGGATTCGCATAAGGTTGCAATTGATGTGGATTATGCAAAAGAAAAAAGATTAACTGGAGGAATTTCTGAATCATATCCCCGGCCAGCAGAGGATCATAATGAAGTACGTGAATGGTTGCAATCCGAAACCCCTGCAAGCCAGCAGTATCATCGTGTTGCCGATGCTCGAAGCACACAGTCGGAGACAATCCTGGGAGTTCTTGAGAGTGTAGAATCTGTTAGGGATACTTCCGCTGCTATCCGTCATAATGCGGATAATATGGCACCGCTTCAAGTTACATCTGCAGATGAAACTATAATAAAAAGAGCACAGGCAGCTGCTGACAAAGCAGATGCTATAGTGAAAAACGCATTTGATCAAGTGAATAGAATTTCAGTATATGGCGGTGATCTGAACCGCGATTATACTGATCTTCGTCCGGCTGTAACTTCTTTATTTGTTACAGAACAGGAATTATCCAAACACTTTAATACTCTTCAAAAACGTTATGGCATGAGTTTTGATCAACGAACTTCAGAGAGAGAAGACTCTCAGTATCATAAAAGCACAAACGATCTCAATTCTAGTCTAAAGGCTGCAGATGAACAGGGAAAAAGATTGCGTGAACAAAATGAAGCAAATAAGATTAAAGATGCTGAACAAGAACGTCAGGCCAAGACACAAGACGAGTGGTTTAAGGCACAAGAAGAGTATGACCAAGAAAAAGCAAGAAAAAGAAAAGATAACGAAGAATTGACTCAAAGATTAAATAAACGTCAGCAGGAACTTGAACGAAGTGGTGAAATATACGTTGAAAAAGATCCAGAGGAATATGCAAAGAAGCAAGCAAAAAAAAGAAAATCAAGAAAAGAGGATTCTGGTTGACAATCCTACATTTCTATCTTTAATGGAGAAGGTATGTTTATGCGAATATTTAATCTACTATCGGTTATCCTTTTTATCACAGCAAGTTTTGCATTCAACTGCACCGGCACCACTGTCGATTATCTTCCTGCGGTTATGGGTAACGGGGGCGGAATTGTCAAGGCAACAATGAAAATGATTCCAGGAGAAGGCAATGTTTATCTGGATACAAGCCCAAAAACAGCACCTTCAACGCAGAGCTCTGCTGAAACTGCCGTTCAATACGCATTTGCAAAAGCCGGAATAAAAAACACATGCGACACCCTGATTAATCTGGATGAATACACTGTCGGGGATTATGTCGAAGGCCCGTCTGCAGGTGCATCATTTGCTATTATGGCTTACTCAACAATACTCGGAATCCCTCCAAGAATGGATACTCTTTTTACCGGTACGATTGACAAATACGGAAATGTTGGTGCGGTTGGCGGTCTTTATGAAAAGGCAAATGTCGCGGTTAAATACGGAAAAAAATATTTTCTGATTCCAAGGGCATCATTATACGAGCGTCTTCTTCTTGAAAAATTCGAGCAAAATGCCAGCTTGCAGGTTTATGAGGTGGATAACCTGGGCCAGGCGATTGATTTCATCATTTACCAAAAACCACTCAATAAAACTCCCATTGAATCAAGAAC
>CAZLMI010000004.1:4900-14085 GCA_964560865.1 Microcaldota archaeon | reverse complement strand
AAAGTAATCCTGGTTACCGGTACAAACGGAAAAGGTTCTGTGGTTGCGTACCTGTCTTCTATCTTAAAGGAGGGCGGCTATAAGACTGGTTCTTTTTTTTCCCCCCATCTTGTCGACTATTGCGAGAGAATCCGGATTAATGGAAAGAAGATAACAAAAACCTGTTTTGCCGGTTATGAAAAAAAAATGATTGCCTTGTTTGAGCAGGGATACGATATGACTGAGTTCGAGGCCCTTACGGCAATGGCCTACTGGTATTTTGCCGACAACAATATTGATTTTGCAGTAATGGAAATAGGCATGGGCGGAAGGCTGGATGCAACCAATATTGCGGACGAACTGCTCGGAATAATTACAAATGTTGAACTGGACCATACTGGCCAGCTCGGTAGGTCCATCGAAGAAATCGCATTTGAAAAAGCAGGCATACTGAAAAAAGGAACCGGGATAATCGGTGCATCCGGGAATGCACTTATCAGGATAAAACAGGAATCCGGACTTCGGGGCGTGCCGCTGAAAATTTCCGGAACCGATTTTTTTGTTGAGCCGGTAGAAATAAACCGCAAGGGGGTCAGTTTCAATTATGTCGGAAGGGCATTTATCCATGGTTTGAGTACTTCACTGCTTGGAAGGTATCAGGCGGATAATGCTGCGCTTGCAGTGGTGGCTGCAGAAGAAATCGGAATCGAAGAACCAGCAATACGCAGCGGGATAAAAAAAGCCACACATTCCGGAAGGCTTGAACTGTTAAGTACCAATATCCTGGTGGATTGTGCACACAATCCCGCGGGCATAGGAACACTGGTAAGCGAGTTATCTCTTTTTGATTATGAACGGCTGATTGTCGTTTTTGCAGCAAACAGGACCAAAGACTGGAAGGAAATGATTCGGCTTCTTGCAATGCATGCGGATGAGCTGATTATTACAAAATCGGATAATAAGGACGCTGAAGAACCTGAAAAAATAGCTGAAATTGCAAAAACACTTTTGCCAGTGGAAACGGAACCCAATCCCGTGCTTGCACTCAAAAAGGCAAAGAATAAGGCTACAAAAAATGATCTGGTGGTTGTCTGCGGTTCGATTTATATGCTTGGCGAGATTCTAAAAACCGTTAAAAGGATAGCTGAGATTTAATTCCACGGTGTTTTTCATAATTATCTTATGAATTCCGCTTCCGTATTGCATTGCCTTTTTCCTTCTTTTTACTGCGGTTTCAGGAACACCCATAAGTTTCGCAGCTTCCCTAAGTATCGGTTTTTTCAATTCCCTGTCAGCCATTCTTTCTTCCAGGGGGACGGAAAACATTAATTCTGCAATCTCTTTTGAATATAATGGGAATCTGGCTTCAATATCAAACTTTTTGCATATCTTTTTTATCCATGCAATCTCCCTTTTTTCAAGGTTTTTGAATTCTTCCCTAAGTATTGAACCAACATCCTTTCCTTCTTCCAGGTATAGATAATACCGTTCATATCCTGCGAATAATTCTTCTGCTGCGGTTCCAAAAAGCATTACTTTCTGCCCGTCCTTTTTTGCAATTTCTGCAATCGCATAAACCGGCACGAGGAGTTCGACTTTTAATAAATCCCCTTTGACAATAGAATAGCACTTGCCATATGTTTCCAATACCGTTTTTTCTTCAAAAATAGCGCATTTCATGGGAAGCCCCATCTCCTCCGATACTTTCCGTGCAACGAGCATATCTTCAGAATCGGGCATTCCTGCACAGTACAATTCAACTTCCGCGCTTTTCTTTGCCACGTGTGCAATAAGTGTAGAATCCAGGCCTCCTGAAAATGAAATCGCTACCTTGTCTTCCAGGCTTTGGGTAACTGATTCTGACAATAAGGCTGCCAATTCAGGTATCATAAAAACATAACTGGAACATTCTCATTTTAAACAGAATATGTCGGGTATTTAAATCATTTGTAATAAATAGTGTATCTATGCGTAAATTGGCGAGAGCACAGACACATACCGGATTCGGAAGGACGATTGCAGCATGCGGACTTATTCTGATTACCTCTGTTGGTGCTTCAGCATTGCCAGTATCGAGAAAACTAAATTTTCCAAAAACCGAGCATAAACAAAAACCACCCCCAAAAGTCAACATACGGGCTGCTCTCAGGGCAGTTACAGGGGGCGGCATTAATTCAATTCTCTGTGATGAATATAAACCGGGTTATCTTGACAGATTGGTCACTCTAAAAAGAACCATAATTGGAACAGGTACCTGTTCGGACTGCTGGGAACTTCTGCGTTTCTCAGTTGATGAACTGGTTGCTGAAAAAAAATCCATTTCAGATGCTTTGGAATTTTCATCCGAATCTGTCCGGTTTGTTATCCTGTCATCTGTTTTTAACAATTCAATCAATCTGAAAAGAGTATATCATTCCGAATATCGAAAAACATGTACTGATTATCTGAATGTGCTATCCAGTCTTGGTTACGCTGATTTCTCAGCCGGGCTTTTGGAATGGATCATGGAAAAAGGCAGTAAAAACGAATCACTTTACCATTTGCTTGCCAGACATATGAAGGAATGCGATAGCCCTGATGCTTCCGGTAAGGATAAAAATGGTGATGCAGAACATAAAAATAAAAAAGAAAAAAGGTGAATAAATGGCTGAAGATGATGATTTTTTAATGGAATCTCCGGTAAAGTTGCGGGATCCGCCCGTAGTTCAGGCTGCAAAGGAAGCATTTAAGCAGGTAAAGGTAAAAATCGATGAAAAAGACGAGATATTTTCTATCATTCATAAATTATTTGAGGGGCAAACAGTAACTTCGCAAAATAACGGAATCTCGTTTCCAAATAAAAAGACCGCGCAGAAATTCATGGAAATTTTTTTAGCCGAATTGGCAAAAAATGGCATATCAGATAAGTTCAATACAAATGTGGTTCTTGAATTGGATGGAAAGGGAATCTTCTTTTCAAAAAAAGAGAAGGTTTCCAGTAAAATTCCTATTGGTGGTGCTGGCAGCAGGACATTGGAGGATAAGGAAAATCAATTTATCAAGGCCCTGGAAGCAGGTGCTGCGGCCATTAATCTTAAGGGGGAAAACCTAAAGGGGCCTGCAGGAGATTTTATAACTCAATATAGGGTGTGGAAAGAGGCCAATGATTCAGAAGGCAGGTATCCTGGTTTCACACTGCCCTTAAGCATGCCAGACGAGAAAAGCGCTAGAGCATTCATGAAAGCATTCACTGAAACCATTGGTGATGCAATGCCCGGGCTGAAGCTTACAGTCGAAGTTAATCGGTTCACCGCAAAATCCAAGCTTGCATTTGTTCTTCCACCCGTACGAATGAAATCGGAAATAAAGATGGATTGACGTTTTGAAGCGCTTGTCAATAATATTAAAAAACCGAGGATGCATGATTTAAGGATTCGGAACCGGGAATCCTACCAAAACCGGAAACAGAATCCAGAAAATCTGACATTGAAAACTGTCATTGGGCCCGTAGCTCAGCTAGAAGTCTTGAGTCGTGTTTTTATGGTCTTGCGTCTTGTTCGCAGGACTGAAGACTCCAGATCCAAGACTTCCTGAAATGGATAGAGCAACGTTCTCCTATAAGTTCTGAATCCAGTTTATCTGGGTTTGAACTAAGGAGTAAGACGAAGGTCACGAGTTCAAATCTCGTCGGGCCCGAAAATTTAGAAATTTTTGGGCTGAATTGATCCGTAGGTCAATCAGAGGCCCTAAAATCATAAGTTTTGAGTTCCGAGTCTTGGGTCTTGCACTCAGGAATTTCGGAACTGGACGACTGCACTCAGCCAAAGCCGGATTTTTTTAGTGGTGGGTATTAACGGTGTTTTTAAATCCTCTTAGCCATCTTTTTCTATTATCAAGGTAGATGTCATGCCAGGCACTTCGAATAATAACTCTCTTCAGGATTTGCTCATAGTTTATCTGCTCTGGAATGCTGCCTCGGTTGTCGGTACCAGCTTCATTTATCTTTATTTTAAGAATTCAGGACTTGGTTTTCAGGACCTTGTAACCACGCTGGCTTTCTGGTCGCTTGGTGCATTGGCCGTAATGCTCATTTTAAACAAAAGAAAAACGTCAGAAATGAAATTATTCATGCTTTTGGGAATACTTTTTCAGTTATTGGCATATTTACTGGTTATTTTTTTACAGCCGTTCAGGGAACTTCTTTTTACTTATTCTTTCCTTTTTGGCACGGCATCTTTTCTATTTTGGGTTCCATTCAATATACTGTTTTTTGAATTCGGTAAGGACAAAATGGCCTGGTTTGGTTCGATATATTTTTCAGTAAATCCCATGCTTGCGATGTTCCTGCCGGTTATCGCCGGTATAATTGCGCAGAATTACGGGTTTAGCCCGGTTTTTGGCATGGCCGGAATTTTATACATCGTATTGTTTGCAGTGGTATCCATTTTAGTTAAGGAAAGAGCATGCAATTATAGCATTGCGTCATGTCTTGCCGTTCTAAAGGGATTTAAGACGCTTGTTTTTATTGAAGGGATATATGGCGGCGGGATGGCAGCCACATTATTGATTATTCCTTTATTCTATTTTAAAACACCACAGGACCTGGGTGTTTTCTTGTCTGTAACAACCATTTTTTCGGTTGTTGCATCATTCATGCTAAGCAAATTTTCAGATAAGTCCGGAAAAAGAAAAAATTTCATAATCCTTTCCGGCAGTGCACTCGGAATTACGACTGCGGTTGCCGCATTTGCCACGACTGCAATTGGGTGGGTAAGCATAATCTCTGTCAGAAATTTTTTTGCCACGTTGTTTTACCCATTTACGACTACCATCATTATGGACAATAAAATCAACATCTTCGACAGCATGATTGGGCGTGAGTGGCTGCTCAATCTGGGCCGATTCTTGGGTGTAATTATTACTCTTGCATTTATCATCTTTTTTTCCGATATCCATTTTTCGCTGCTGTTTTTCGGAATTCTGATATCGATTTATCCAATTATCATTGAATTAAAGAAAAAGCATATCATTGTGCCTTAATCGTTTTATTCTAATTTTCTACTGATTCCATTTCTTCGAAGAACCAGTTTGTCCAGTGTATCAGCATCACCAATTTCATTTCTGCTTCTTTTTCGGTTATCGGTGACACCGTACCTATAAATATTTCATTGCTGATGGAGCGTACATTCGCAAAAAGGCTTTCAGGATTTGGGTGTATCTGATTGCAGAGTTTTTCATAATCCTGGACAATTCCTTCGTGTTTTTTATCCAGCTTGCGGATCATCGTTTGGATATTCACTATTCTTAAGGCACTATTTTCATGATCTTTTTTCCCGGAAGTGGCTATCTTCACATATTCCGGATTTTTGTTGATATAATGCGCCAGTGCCATGGTTTCGCATATTGATCTTAAGCAATCTGCAAATACGTGCTGGTTTCCGGTTGCCAGGCTCCACAATGCCCCCTTATAATAATTCAACGATCTAAGCAGCAATCCACTGATTGCAAATGTTCTGCTGTCGATTGCTTTCGGGTTTTTCATAAGCTCTATAAATAAAATATAATGCTTTTTTATCTGAGCGGTTACCAGTTCCTTATACTTTCCGAGTTTCGGGTATTTTAATTCGACTTCTTCGAATGTGCGCAGTTCTTTATTCACCACACTGTCAATTCCGGCATTGTTCATAATTTGCTTTGCCCCACATTGTTTATATTGCTTATCCATATATTATCCTGCATGAAGCCCATTGTAATCTTTCTGTTGGCATTTTTCGTTATTGCTGTAGCCGCAGTTTATCTGGTTGTGTTCTCCTCTCCTGGTGTTCCGGCTGCCCAGAAGACACCTTCTCAGAACATTTCAAATAATCAATCCGGAGCATGCACCCTGGTCTATTCTCCTGTTTGCGGGACGGACAACAAAACTTATTTGAATAAATGCAATGCAGAATCATTCGGAGTTAACATATCATATTTGGGTGAATGCCAGGGTCAGTTTGTTCCCACTTGTAGCATTGGACAGGACATATGCGCCAACTCCACACACATACTGAAATTTAACTGCGTAAATAATTCGCCTGTAAATTATACCTTTGCATGTCCATCGAACTACACCTGCTTAAACGGTGTGTGCAACTCCCAGCCAATTATCCATTCTTCACAATGTGTTGATTCTGATGGCGGGTTGGACCATCTGACATTTGGTACTGTTACTTCCAGTGGTAAAGTCTACAATGACAGTTGCACTATCATTACTCAGGTTCAGGAATACTACTGCCAGAATAATTCTGTTGCAAGCACGGATATCATGTGCCCCTTGTCCCATCACTGCCAGAATGGTTCGTGCATTCCAAAACCAGTGAGCTGCGAAGATACTGACGGCGGGCTAGAAACAAAACTCAAGGGTACGGTTACTGTAATTAACGGGTTTACCAAGTTTACCATGGGTACTGACCGGTGTTTTAATGGGACTGACGTGTGGGAATATTATTGCCTAAACAATTCTGTTGCTGAGGAAATAGTGTCCTGCGGTTCAAGCTATTACTGTGTGGAAGGGAAATGCATTTACGCCAAATGCAAGGACAGTGATAATGGCCAGGATCTTCTTACTATTGGTGTGATTACCAGGGGGCATGAAAGTTTTACTGATTCATGTTCCGGAACTTTGAACGTGAAAGAGTATTACTGTGACAGCAATGAGATTCGTTATAGTATAAATACCTGTCCGTCGAGCTACGTTTGCGATTCTGGTCTTTGCATCAAACCGTGAACTTTGTTCCCGTACGTTTACAGTACAACCGACCATAATCATTCTGACAGTTCCAAAAATCTGCATGCCATACAGAAGTCGCTTCTGCTTGGTTCACCGCAACTGCTGCATTTGAATGTTTTCTTATTTTTTATTTCCATTTTTTTTGTTAATGATAAAAACTGTTCTACAATTCTTTTTTCTGTTCCAGGATATTTTTTCTCTATTTTCCACATCCATTCCTTTGTATCCTGTCTTGATGCGTCAAACGAACACGGGCAAGGTTGGTAGATTACCGGGAATTTTTTAAGCCTTGAATATGTTTCAACTTCCTTTTCAGTGCAAAAATATAGCGGTTTTATTTTTTTGATAAATCCGGTATTTCCAGTGCTTTTTGGCCCTTTACCAAGACCCTGATCCGGGCTACCCCTAAACAGATTCATTAACACTGTCTGCGCTTCGTCATCAAGGTTATGGCCGGTTGCAAGTGCAGTTGCCCCAAATTCCTTCGCCTTTTTGTTAAGTATCCAGCGTCGTATTACCCCACAAACCGCACAGTTGCGCAAATTCCCTTTTCTTAGCAATACGACTGAACGAAGTTCGGTTATCGGCTTCCCAAATTCTTTTTTGGAATGTACTATTCGAAGCGGGATGTCATTCTCCAGGCAGAATTGTTCAAGGTTTTTCTGGTTTTTGTCAGACCATTCACCTATCCCGAGATTGATGTGGATTGCAAATATGTCCAGTCCCATTTTTTTCAATATATATAATACCGCTGTGCTGTCTTTTCCTCCCGAACTTGCAACAGCTATCCTGTCTTTTTTTCCTGCAAGCCCGTATTTTTTGAAGGTATGCACCACTTTTTCTTCAAATTCATTTTCCACGTTTTGCATATCATTAAATTGCTCGTCGAGCAATTTTTAAACTTTGACTATGTATAAAAAATATGGCTAATGACACCATGCTTGAAAAACGGAAAACCCAGAGTTCCGATATCATCCGGCAGGAGGATATAGACAATAAGTGTAACCTTGCAGGAAGTTCTCTTGTCGCATCCCCAAGTTTAATATGCCGTGCACCCATTGCTTCGGGTTTCAAGGATGGCAGAAAAACCCGTGTGGCATCAAAAGAGGACCAGGAGTTTCTCAAAACTATCACGAGCGATGGCAAAAAAACAATAAAATGCGGTGCCAACTGCCTTACCAAACTGGCGGCAGGAATTAGAAAAATGATTGGGTGAGCGCGATTCCATTTACTGATTATGACAGGATTCTAAAAAATATTGGTGCGTCCATAGGTGCATTCGGGTTTATCTCAAGCCGGTCCATAAACAATACGACCTGGCTTTATGGTGATTCAGGTGCATGCTGGCTTATTTCGCTTGTTGGAAATGAAATACGGTTCAGTCATTGTGGGCAAAATGGCAAGGAATATGTCCTTCAGGATTCAAAAACAATAAAACTTCCGTTCATCCCATCAATCGATGCCCGGATACTCCACGTGTCTTCTAAAAAAATCGAAAAAAACAGTTTTGTGAATGTTTTTGCAATCATGGAAAGCAAGAAAGGCCGGCTTCACATAACCTTAGTAGAGCAAAGAGAATTCGTACTTATAATCCCTGATGTGGAACTCAAATTTGAGCGTGTCGTTACCAGACCAGACAGGGAAGTTCTTGACTTTTCAAACGAGATAAACAAAAATATGCGTGTTGAAGTCTCATTTTATCCTTATTTGCTTGAGACAATCCCATTTGATCCAAATTGTATTGCGTATGGTGGGGTCAATACTATTCTTATTTTTGATAAAAAAACCAAATCGTTGTATGCACTCTCAAAGGAGGGCAACGGGTTCAGTACTGTTATATTTTCTGATTTGCCCATGCAGTCAAAATCTCCGGTATTCGAAATTCTGGATTACAGCCTGTTTGTAATGATTGACGGGTTCAACATATTCCTTCCATCGAAAAACGGCAATCTTAAAAAAATCGAGCTTTTACCAATAATGAAAAAAGTGGATATGGATCCATCCAATATCAATTATATGCTGGTTAAGCTGAAAAAAGGAAACCATTCCCACCTGTTTATCCATTCTCCAGATTCTTCAAAGGGGCTGTTGCTTGTTTCTGATCCGCTCTCAATACACTATGGCACGTTGAGGCTAATATCGCTTGAAAATGGAGTCGAATAGTTGTTCATTACAATGTTGGGTTTGATACCCCATCTGCTTGCAGTTTTGTAATCGACGCATCGATTACGAAATGCCCGTGAACGTTGCGACGTTCGCGGCATGGGGTTTCTTCGGTCACTTTGATTACAATCAAAAAGTTTTCGGGCAAAAATTCTGGACGCAAAACCCAATACTTACAAATTTTGGGCTTCCTGGTTAGCTGCAAAAAATCAGGTGTGGAGCTCTTTTCATCTGCTCAGCTCTGTGACTTATAAGCACGGAACGAAACGCTTATGGCTGCTCCTTTCGGTCTGAC
>CAZLMI010000004.1:0-4890 GCA_964560865.1 Microcaldota archaeon | reverse complement strand
CCCGCCACATAAGGCAGAACGTCGACGCTTCTGAAAAAGAGACGCAACTGTTTTCCTACAACGCCTCAGGCCTTCGAGCCACCTAAGGGGATTTGTGGTGCCGGGACCCCTGGCCCCGCTCTAGCCCAAAGATAATATGCATTATTCTGTATTTAAATGTTGTTCTAGGTGGTTTCGGATTCAGAGTCCCGGGTTTCGGGTCCTGGATCGGGATTTTCAGTTTCGACGAAAGCAAATATAATAAATCAACCAAACATATACTTTTTTATATGTTGCGTTGATTAATAATACTATGAAAATCCCGTTATCCAAACAACTGAAAAAAAGGGTGCACCTCGAGCTGGCGATGCTACAGGATGAAGTGATGGATATCATCTATTCCCTGTGCAGGAATGATCCGCCTGTTCTTCATGGCGGTACTGCCATTTGGAGATGTTACGATGGAAAAAGATTTTCAGAAGACCTGGATTTTTATGGAAGCTTAGAAAAAGATTTTAAGGAAAAATTAAGAAATGCGGTTAATGCCCGTGGTTTCGTACTTGAAAAGTACAAACAGACGAATAACACTGTCTTCGCTAAGATATCCAATGGTGCAACTGTTGTAAAACTCGAGATCGCATTACGAAAAGCACTGGAGAAAACTGTCAAGCACTATGAAAAAACAGATGGTTCGGTGATTGATATCTATACTCTTTCTGCTGAAACACTGATAATTGAAAAGATTAATGCATATAATGGAAGAAGGTATATTCGTGATATCTATGATGTTTACTATCTGAGTTCGTTTACTGAAAAAATAGACCGGAAAATTATGCAAAGATTCATTGATAATATTGAAATGCCCATAGATGAAAAAAATCTAAGAACGCTTATTTATTCAGGTGTTGCTCCTTCATTCGAACAAATAGTTTCTGCACTAAAAAGGTGATTTAAATGAAATACATGAAAAAATTTAGGGAGCATTTTTCAAAAGTTCCAATATTCACAACCAAAGATGCAAGATTATTTCTTTCAGAATCTGGAGCCAGCAGGGAGTATTGCTATCTTTTGCTGATAAACCTGAAAGCTAAGGGGGAAATAAAAAGGCTGAAGAATGGAATCTACTCCTTCCATGATGATCCAACAATGGCTGGATTTGCATTTTTACCGTCTTATCATGGTTTGCAGGATGCGCTTTCAATGCTGGATTTGTGGGATCAGGAAACTAATACAATAATAATTACTCCAAGAAAAGTAAGAAGTGGAATGAGGGCTGCTTTTGGAGAAAAACTGTTTGTAAGAAGGATAAACAGGAAAATGTTCTTTGGTTTTGAAAGTATTAAATATTTTGATCATTGGATCCAGATTTCGGATGTAGAAAAAACTTTGATTGATTTCGTTTATTTTGAGGAGCCTTTGCAAAAAGAAGTTTTGGAAGAGATAAAAAAACGGCTGGATAAGAAGAAACTTATCAAATATCTGAAAAGATGTTCCCCATGGTTAAAAAAACGAGTTAAAAATTTGATCACCTGATCCCTATATTGAATATAGTCCATTCGATTCGCTTGTTTTTTTCTAATTTGCTTACGATTTCATCAAGAACAAGTTTCTTTACTCTTTCATAATTTGCTTTTCCTATTTCAACATTACCAATCGCATACTTCATTCCCTTGGTGTTAAAGCAGAACATACAATCCGCCAGATCTTCTGAATTGTGACAAAAATAAGAATCCCTACAACTACTGCAATCACTCATTTCAAAACATCGCGTTAGGTGGGATGAATGATAACAGTTTATGCAAAAATTTGATGAAAACAGCAATACACATCCGAATGCATATTCTACGATTCTTGGCCAGAAACAATATGCCGTATACCTGCTTTTTATAAGGAAGGATGTTCTGTAATTATTGTGCGAATCAAAGCACGTCGTGCACTCCGTATTGTTGCTGTTATTGCCAAAAGTGAGCTCAGTGCTTACTGTACTTATATTATTTAATTTTTTTCCAGCATTTTCAAGTGTTAATTCACTGGCATCTTTTTCTGAAATTTGTTGTTCCCCAAGTTTCAAAGCCTCATCCATCTTTGCTACTTTATCTGCAATATGCTTGTAGAATAAAGATGGTGCTGAATACACGGTTTCATTGCTCAAAACGGATTTGGTTGCAATTACCTTTTCCATGTTTTCGCTTAACCATTTTTCGTATTTATCTAATTCAGTTAGAGGTTTGCCAAACAATATTGCAGTTGTTTCATGAAATTTCTTTTCTACGATCTCCATCTAATCGCCCCTCACAATGTCAAGTATTGAAGGTAGGTCCTTCTTTTTTCTGAGAGTTTCCCGTATTTCCTCCACAAGTTTTGCTTTCAATTGTAAATACCTGTCCTTTGTAAATTCCAGATTTCCTATTCGGTAATGTTTGTTTCTGAGATTAAATGAAAACATGCAATTATTACATCCCTGCATATTTCCTACGTAAAAACAATCTGATCCAGTGTAAACAAGCAGTGATTCCATGCATCGTATGCTTCTATATGTCTCAAAATTTTTTATGTCAAACTGGCTTTCTCCCTGTGCATTACAGCCAAACAGGTATTCCCCATATACCTGAAAACAGGAATATGCGATATACTTGCTGTCATAAATATCTGAAGATTCGTATACAAAGCTGCTACTTTTGCATCTTGTTGTTTTTTCTATGTTATTGGAATTTCCCAGTACTATATTCCCGGTGTAATAAAATTTTTCTTTCAATGCTTCCACAATCGAGTCAATATCCTTGATATCGTTGATTCCGAGTTTTATATCATCCGTTTTTTTATGATATATTCCGATTTCATCATTGCTCATAATCTTTGTTCCATTCAGTATTTCTTCGGTGGTTATTGTTTCCTTGCCGGAAATATCAGATTTTCCCCTTTTCTTTGGATTCACATATTTCATTAGGTACTCTTTGTAGTCTCCCATCTCTCCGATTTCTTCTCCTAGTAGGATCTTGCTCGTTGCTTTCCAGGCGTCGTTTATTGTTGGTTCCATCCAAGTCACATTTTCATTATTATGACAATTAAAATATATAACATACTATTCTTCATTTTAAGGAAAGTCAAATTAAATCCAAATATAATTACCAACATTTAAATTCACTTCTAGGCACAATATCTTCATGGGAAAACTGCTGAATCGAGCCTTGGGCAGAACAAGATATAGCAAAATGCCATCTGCATCAGCGAAGCTTCAATGCAGCAAACTCGTTATTTTTGTTCCACACGAAGCAGAATATCCTGCAGTAGGGCCATTAATTGACAAAATCAAAGCAGCCAAATCTGATCTTGATATTGTAGTTAAAGTTTCAGATACTCGAGAAAGGATCTTGGAAATCAGAAGAAAAATTGGTGATTACGGTAAAAAAATATCTGATAGGAAAATATGCGAGTTGCTTTTTTCTATCAGGGATTTGCAGTATCGTTTGGAAACCATTGCCAATCTTACATACGCGGATCCAAACATTGGAATTTTGGAACTTCATTCACTTCCAAGAAACTATGGTGAAAATGAACATTTTCCCTATCATGATTATTATTTCCGACTTCATGGAAGTAGACTGTTAATTCCACGTTCGCTAGATGCAGAATATCCGTTCGCAATACATTCCATGCTCCAAATATTTAATTCATTGTCTGTTGATCCAGATACTGTCAAATCATTCAGCAACCGTTTGGGTGATTTTCTATTTATTAAATTAGATCTCAACTCTCTTTCTATTTTGATCGATTCCAGTAGATTTGTTTTGCTGGAAGTTCCTGCTGACAGTCGGTCAATTGTCATTCCAGATGGTACTCCATTCCACACTTCATTTGAAATAATAAGGGCAGGACGAGAATCCGAACCTGCAATTTTAATTGAAAAAGATATTCGAGCAGTGTTATCCATTTTTGATTAATTCGCATACCTAACCCGTTTCTGGACATCTTCTTCACGTTTAAGCACGCTCGTTGCTTTTGAATAAATCGAATACCCCTTCAAAAATTCTTTTTTGTGCCTGATCATCCTGAGCATGGTAAAAACATCAATTGCCCGGTCTTCTATATCCTGAGAAATATACCCCAATCCAAAATCAATTACATGGATTCCTTTTTTTGTCTTAATCAGATTCACTGGTGTATAATCCCCGTGGATTATATCTGCTTCATGAAGTTTTGCAAGCAGTTTGCCGGCAAATTCGCATTCCTTTGGGGTCATTTTCGGATGTTCTCCCTTGTCAAAATCAAGTATGATCTCGAATTCTGAAACATCAAGAACATTTGGGCACGGTATCATTGCCCTTCTTGCCTTGTCCAGCAAACGGGCTTCTGAGCGGGTTCTCTCTCTCCGCAGTCGCATGTCCAATTCACTGTTGCGGTATTTTTTTTCAATTCGTTTTTTTACTATCGCAGTTTTTTCATGAAATGAAATTTTCCTGAGAACTGCTTCTGCACCTTTCATCCTCGTCCACCGAACGCCATTTTAGAGAATATCAATGCTGCAAACAATATCAGTGCCCACATGATTACTAGCCCGATCCCGAGGTTGAGCACACCAACACCGACAATCATGAGCAATATCACCATTCCTGCCCATTTTGTTTTGCTCCATACGAATATCTTGCTTCCGTCAAGCGGAAATGCGGGTATCATATTGAACAGGGCGAGCATCAGATTCACGGTTGCACCGAATTTCCAGACGTGCAGCATGCTGTTTACTATTCCAAAACTTTGCATTGTCATTCCATTGAGGAATGAAAAATACTGCGTAACCGGAGCGAAATATTCCAGTCCGACAAACACTGCAAGCAATATCAGGTTTACCATTGGTCCTGCTATCGATATTATCCCGTTTTCTCTTTTGGTGATGTGCCTTGAATAAATATATAC
>CAZLMI010000003.1:8408-15793 GCA_964560865.1 Microcaldota archaeon | reverse complement strand
GCCTTGAGCTTTCCAGCATACCGAGGAAAAGGAACTGAATGATTGTTATCATAATAAACACCGGCAAAAGAACCGCGGAGGACATGTTGCCTGCAGTCGATGCACCTAAAGATGAAAACACGACAGTTGCAAGAACGACACCCAATGTTGGAACAATAATACCGAATATCATGTAGAACATAACAATGGGAGTTAACTTTTGGCTATATTCCTTTAGTGCAATCATCTGTTCTTTTGAAATCTGGCTTAATACTATTTCCAATGCTTCACCGATATTCGAACCTGAATTAATCGAATTTGAAATCTGCATCATTATCCGGGTAAAATATTTGGATGGATTGTATTGCACGGTTTCGCGTATTGCCTGGGTCATTGGAGTTCCAAGGACAACCTTATCAACAATTGCTGCAATTTCGACACTTACCGAACCATAACCTTTTGTAGCACCCACCAGAGATTCAAACAATGGCATACCGGAACGAAGGGAAATGACCAATTGCCTTCCTGCAAAAAGAGTTTCGTAATCCAATTCGCGTTTTCGCTTCATAATCAATGCATCCGGGTAAAGCATAAAATAACCAAAAACAACCGGAAGCACTAGGAATGGAGGCAAAACCAGATAGACAAAAAACATGAGTATATTCGACTGAAGCGCAAGTGAAATACCTTCGAATAAAAACAGGTATGAAAGAACCAAGAGAGTAATTGAAATAAAAAAAGAACCAGTCATCACCTGCTCAAGAAACTCTATTGGGGTCTTTGTAATCCCACCCAATAAAAGCTTCTTTTTTAAATCAGGAAACTTTAATGCTAACATCTCTGCAAACGGAGTCACTGATGTTCTTTTTTTCGAAACACGGGCACTTGATTTAACAACCATGATTAATCCTCCGATTCAAAATACCTCTTAACCATATCATCACTTAAACCTTTCTCCTTTGCCATCAAAGCCTTAGCACGGAAAATTGCTTCCTGCTTCGAAAGATGTTTGCGTTCATATTGCTGATAACTTTCAAAATCTTTAGAATGAAGAAAGTATAATAATGTTCCTTCGTCGGTTTCATTGACTTCTTTGACTATTTGCTGTACCTTGGATGCCTGTTTTGACTCTGTGGGTTTTGTTTCCTCAAAAACTTCCCCACCGGCAGAATCGATTAAACCGTTAATCTCTTTCTTTATAATTCCGGAGATTACATTAAACTCGCTGGCATAAATCTGATTTATACCATTAATCCGTTCTTCTGCTTTTTTCATAAGATCGCTCTCGCCAGAAGAACAGGTTTCCTTTAGTTTTTCCATTTCTGCAAGATGTTTTTGGGTAACGTAATCCTGATAACGTTTCGAGATATCCGGAAGCTTGTCCAACAGAGAACTAAGCATAAAAACATATTTTTCGTAAAGTTGTTTTTTGCGTTGTGAATCTTCCGAAGGAATCCGGGCAGATGCTTCATCATATTTTGTTTTAATCTGCAGGGTTTTTTTCTTGAAAGAATCCACAATCTGATCCTTAGTATCGGACATTTCAGTCATCTGGGTATTAACCAAAGTAGTAAACAACTGCAAACGGGCCCCGGATTCCAGCGTCTTTTTTGCAGATTTCTTTTTTGCATCCTTTGCCGTAGAAACCGGAACACCCTTAAGAAGCATGTTTTTAAGAATTGTTATTTCTTGTTTAATTTCTTCTCTTCTTTGGGTGCTTTTTTCTTTGAACAGTTCCTTAGTAAGCTCGAGCATTTTTCTTTTCAATTTTGTTTCATCATATTCCCCGCCAAGTGCGGTATTTATCTTTTCTTCAATTTGATCGAATTTTTTTAACGCATCCTCTTCGGCTTTTTCTTGTAAAACCGGTGGAATGACCTGAGCGGACTTTTGAGCCGTAACTGAAACATCCGGTTTGGAGGGTTCATCCGGTATGGATTTGACATAATCCGAAGGAGAAATATCAAAATCAATTTCTTCAGGTTTCTTTTCTTCAGCAAAATCCAGGTTTACACTGTGAATCCCGGCATGCTCATTGGAAGTGACTTTTTCTTTTTCATCCTGTGAAATCGATTCAAACTCCAATGCCTCTTTTTCAAGATCGATTGGCTGTTCGTGAATTTCTTTGGCATGTGCCAATGCATCATCAGTAATCTGCCTGACCTGGGATTCTATTTTTTGTTTTTGAAGAGTGGCAGTGTTTGATTTGGAAACAACTGCACCAGCTGAACTGGAAACAGAATAGATATCCATTGAACTTGCTTTTTTTATTTTATCAATACGGGAATACAGATTAAGCAAATCCTGATAATTATATTCGGAATATTCCTTTGGAGACAGATTAAGCGCAGCCTCGATTGCAACTGCACCCGGATAAATGCTGTATGGAACCGCATTCTTTTCTATTTTTTTTGCAAATTCTATAGTGGAATCAAAATCAACCATTAGCTATTACACCCGGAATGCCCACGTTTCTTTTTTTCTTACTGCTTCAAGCACTTCGTCAGGATTTAAATAATAATGGGAAACGATTTGCCCGACCTGGTCAACTTCATCATAGTGGTTTTTAACCATCCAATCAAGTATTTCGACTTTTTCATCTACATCCTGATTGATTTCTTTTTCATCCATACCCGCGTAAAGAGACAAAAGATTTGCGATTCTGCTCATTTTACCCACCCCGCGGATTTTATCTTCTTTTACATCCCATCTGTAAAGAACATTTACGCCGCCGTTTTTAAGCATCTCTGAAAATTCCAAGGTTCTTCTTATATTAAACCTGCGGTGCCTGAACTGAACCACTATACCGGCGAGTGCATCAAGCATCTGATCCGGAATGCTTATGGGCGGATTGGTAAGACGTGAGATAGTCTGTTCCGAGTTATCTGCGTGCAAAGTTGCATAAACCGAGTGACCAGTATGCATAGCTTCGAACATAACTTCTGCTTCCTTTTGCCTTCTGATTTCTCCGACCAGTATTCTATCGGGCCTTTGCCTGAGTGAATTGACCATGAGGTCAAGCATTTTTACTTCACCCTTGCCTTCTGGATTGGCTTCACGGGTAACCATCGGTACCCAATGAAGGAATTTTGGAAGAGTAAGCTCACGAGTGTCTTCAATACTTATGACACGCTGATTTGCAGGAATGAAAGCAGCCATGGCATTAAGAAAAGAAGTTTTACCAGAACCGGTTCCACCAGCCACAAGAAGGGACAGCTCATTCTGAATGCATAACCACACCAGCGCAGCAACATCGGATGAAATGGTTTTAGAACGAATAAATGTGGGCATTGTCCATGGATTCGTGGCAAATTTTCTGATAGTTATGGTGTTTCCAAAATTTGAAATTGGAAAAATAGTGGCATTGACACGGTCACCGCTTGGAAGATGTGCATCCAACATAGGATTCAAAATATTGATCTGCCGTCCGATTTTTCGTGCAATCATTGAAGAATAATCATAGATTTGTTCTTCATTACGAATCCGCAGATTTGTTTTACACCATCCAAACTTCTTATGGTATACCCATACCGGTTCGCGGGAATTGTTCAAAACAACTTCTTCCAGACGTTCATCGGAAAGAACGCTTTCAAGTTCACCGAGACCGAGCGTATTCTGAATAAGATAAACTGCAAGAACTTCCATTTTATCTGCCGGTAATGTCGGGAAATTTCTTTCAAGAGTTTTTTTTGCAGAAGCCATGAATTTGGCCTTGACTTCTTCATATTTTTTCGGATCAAGGATTTCACTTATGTCCAATTTAACATCGGTGACCAGCTCGCCCTTTAATTTGGTTTCAAGAATGAGTTTTGTACCTTCGGCGATTCCCTGAATGGTCATTTCGTATTTCGGAACAAAATCCTGGCCTTTAATTATCCGGACTTCCACTGGAAGCCCTTCATTTATATATGAATAAGAGTCCACAACCGTTACTGAAGCCAGCTTCGATTTTGAAGAAGATTCGCCGGTTTTTTCGGACTTGCCGATCTTTTCTTTGATTTTTTCCTTCAGGTTATCATCTTCTTTCGACATACAAACACCAATTTAATACCTATTCGTTGGGCATATTTATAATATAATCTTATGATTTTTCCCATAGGTTTTTTATAAGATTCTTGAGTTCTTCCCTCTTACGTTTGAATTCCTCTTCCTCCGCTTTAGTTAAAGTAACCTGATTGCGCATTTCAGTTTCTTCAGCCTTTATTTCATCTGAAGAAAGTGCCTCTTTGCTTGAACGCAGTTCCAAAAATTTAGCCTGCCTGGAGAGAAGGGTAAGTTTCTTTGCAATATTATCAACAGTATCCTCCATATCCATAACTGATTTGGATATTTCTTCAATTGACTTTTTTTTATCCATAATCCCCTTTGCCTGTTCAAGAACATTCGCCATTTCTGGATTTTCAGAATTTTTACTGAATTGCTTAATCTGCTCATTAATTGTTCTTTTTTGGGAATCAATTTCCTCGCGGAGTTTTTTTAATTCGGCCGCGACTTTTGCGCTGTCATTTTCATAGGATTGAAGAGATGGTACGACCCTTTCCTTTATTTTTTGAAATGTCAGATAAGTTGTTTTTTCTTCGTCCAGTGCCTTTGATAATTCATCAGTTTCATATGTTAATTCGTTCATTTTATCTTCAATCTTTTCACTCAGCGAGTTATATTCTGCAGCGGACATTTCTTTCCCGCCAACCATTTTGAAAAGTTTATTGAGCGACGTAATGCCTTCTTCAATCTTCTTTTCACGTGTAGAAATGAATTTTAACTGCTCTTCAAATTTCTTTTGAGTTGGAAATTTATGAAAAATGCTTTTTGCAACATCTATTGAATCGGAAAAATGCTCCATTGACTTAGTGTCCTGCTCCAATTTGGAAGCAAGTCGGGCAGCCTTTTCCTCAATTGCGTGCATTTCCCTTAAAAGGGGGGTAGCTTCTTTTCTAAAAGAATTTAATTTAGAATCGTATTCTTTGATATGAGTACGGATGTCGTTTATAACCTCGGATGCATCTGACATATCCTTGGAATCCTTCTCAATCTGAGCCCGCATTTTTTTAGTCTCGGTAAATTCTTCCCTTAACTCCTGAAGTTTAGACTGCATCTGATTTATAGATGGAATCTCTTCTGAAGATGGAAGTGCACTTTCCCGCTGTGCTGCCTTCTTTTTTAAAGCGACAAGTTCGCCATTCAGCTTATTCAGCTCATCCTTGACTTTCTCTATTTTTTCAAAATGAACCTGGCTTTTTTGGGTTCCCTTCATTTGTTTGCCAATATTCGCCAGTTCATCCCTTATGGAATCCAGGCTGGATTTGATATTCTGGGAACGTTCCGTAGTATGATCCAATCGCTCCAGGTATGCATCAAATCTGACGATTGCCGAAGATTTGTCAACAGGCAAACCCTGGATTGTTTTTTCAAATTCCTGAAGTTTTGGATAAAGTTTTTTATATAAGTCTTCAAATGAACCTCTAAGCTTTGTCAATTCCTCTTTTTCTGGCTCAAAATTTTTCTTCAGATCGTCGATTTCCCTGGAGATATCCGATTTTTTTTCGTAAAAACTGGTGGTCTCCCTAGAGAGTTCTTCTTCCGTGGGTGAAATCCAGTTAAAGTAAACTTTTGTAAGCCGATAATCGATTTTAATTATGCCTTGTTCTTCCAGTACGCGCCCCCATTCCTCAATCTGGTCAACTGGGATATTAAGTATTTTTGATACTTCCTCTATGTCAATTCTTTGTTTCTCTTTTACAAGTCGAACCAGCGCATCGACTCCAGTGGTGATTAGCAGTTCGTCAAACTCCATGCACCTATTAAATTGAGTATATTAATAAACATTTTGGAGGTAGAGCATATTACTGGTGTGTTGTAAATGAAGAAAGGTGTAGATTATAGAATAGAAAAAATTGAGAAGAGCCCGCTTCAAAGATTTAAAAATAAAAATCTCCTAACGAAAAAATTTGGGGACAACGGACTTAAAATCTACAATCTGATTACCGGAAAAAAAACAGTGACTGACATCAAAGAAAACACAGATATGAGTGAGAAGGAATTTTACAAAATACTGGATTACCTCGAAGAAACCGGAATGATTAAACTTACAACCGGAAAGGAATCCGAAAAGGAACAAGACGTGGAAGCAGAAGAGATACCTACTGACAGTAGCGAAGATAATGATGAAAAATGGGAACCACGGACTGCGGATGAAGAGAAACCTGAGGAGAGTAAAGAACAGGCAAACGAAGATGATACACCGACTGATGAAATTGAACCCGTGGAGATAACTCCAGAGGGATTGGATTTCGATGATGATCCTCCAAAAAAGAAAAAGATATATGAACCGAATGAAGAAATGGACAACTTTGAGAAAGACACCGCACGTGAGGATGATATAATTCCTGAAAAAGAAGATGACGAAGAAGTAAACAATGAAAACGAATCCACTGATGAATACCAGGAAGAGGTCAAATATCCGGATGAAGAGATTGAAAAATACGACGCCAGCGAAGAAGAATCCCAGACCAGCGAGGAAACTCCAAATGATGATATTGAACCGACATCGGAAGAATTCGATGTTGGTGAAACCGAGTCTGGAGACGAAGATGAATTATCGCCACTTGAAAAAATAATAAAAAGATAATGAATGAAACCGGACTTTCAGAATCAAAACTGGTTGAAATACTGGATTTTATGGATGAACAGGGGATAATAAAACTTGATTATCCAAAGGCAGGCACAAAAAAAACAGAACTTAAAGAAGAATTGGGAACCATAAATGATACTGAATCAGAAGAATTTGCACCAATGATTGCAACGGGAAGTGAGTTGGATGCTGCACTAATAACTACGGGGATATCCCCAATAATAACCCCGATTAAAATAAAAACAGACATAGTCAAGAATGTACAGATAAGAGCAAAGGTACTCTTAAAATTCAGCGATTTGGGTAGCAAGATACTCGAGAATATTGATGGTAAACAGGACATTATAGAAATTGCATTAAAACTGAAAAAACCATTATATAGGATAATGGAAATAGTCAGATTCCTGATGGCTAATGGAACAATTATGCTAAAAACATCAACAAGAACTGAAGTGCGCCAAAAATATGGCGATGATGGTTATGCGGTTTTCAAGATGTATGGAAAAGAAGGGGTCATGCTCTATGAATTAATAGGAAAGGAAATGACCATAAAACAAATGGCAGACATGGTTATGGAAGACCGGGCAAAAATAGTGGATATGTTCATATTCATACATCAGGTATTGGGGATAGACCTGCCATTGGATAAGGCAGTCTTAAGAAAACAGCTCGGAGTATAAGCCAATCCCGATACTTTTTAAAACCCGCGCCATAATAACAATATTCTCTGTTATAATGTAAATTAGTTATTTTAGTTATATTATGACATTGTGAA
>CAZLMI010000003.1:7152-8398 GCA_964560865.1 Microcaldota archaeon | reverse complement strand
ATGGACCGTAAGCGATAGGTGTTATATTTATGGATCAATATCATAAACCACATACCAAAAAGGTAGCAGCAGGAACTGGAGGAAAACGACTCAAAATAAGAGACAAAAAACGTGCACACATTGGAGGCAGTTTCTGTGCTACAAAGGTCAGTGATAACGAAGTTAAGAAAAATGTCCGTGAAAGAGGCGGAAACAGAAAATTAAAAATAAAAAAAGCCATATATGTGAATATAGGCCAGGAAAAAGGATCAAAAAAATTAAAAATAAAACGCGTTCTTGAAAGCCACAACCCGGAATATGTACGTATGAACATCATTACCCGCGGGGCAGTTGTTGAAACCGAAATGGGAAAGGTCAGGATAACCAACCGTGTCGGCCAGGATGGCGTCGTAAACGGCACACTGGTTAAATAAAATTTTTTTTACTTGTAACTTTTCTATTTTTTATCATATTGCTTTTGGGATTGCAGGGGGCATTTCCCCGAATCTGATAACCCTTCTCATTATCAAAAATGCATTAAACCAGCACAGCGGAAGCCATAACGGGGTACCGAACCACGCAAAGGAATATGTCCATGCACCAGTAGAAATGCAAACAAATTCCATTGCAGTGCCAAAAAAAGCGGCGCAAAATCCGATGATGAATTCCTGTCGTTTGTAAAAATTAAGTGCAAAAAGAATGACAGTAATAAGCATAAACGAAAGCAGAATACCCAATTCGTCCGGATAGGAAAATCCAACGCACAGTGTCCCGCCAAAGGCAAGAACAACCGATGTTTTTGAAAATGAAACACTTGAATTTCCGGCAAACAGTTCTTCAAGAAGAACCACGGACAACCCCCACCCTATGGGAAGCCAAAGCGGAGTAAACAAATAATTTGCATTAGCGTAATCCCAGGCACCCAAAAAAACGGCAATGTTTTCGCAAATACCGCCAACAACCATGGCAATAAAAAAATATTTGAGATTTTTCCATTTATCCAGTGCGAGGGCAACCGTGGTGCCGGCAGCCATTAAACCAAAAAGAAGAAGCTCATTCTGATAAAAAAACATCATCAGCATGGTTCCAAGAACAAAAAAACCAACTGCAACTTCGCGTTTCATATCTATGCCACGCTACCATCTTTTACAATCCGGGTTTTTATTTGTTTTCCATTGACGGTAAGGAATTTGCCTTCAGAACACAAAACATACCCTTTGACCTCCATTGGAACCTTCCCGAACTCCTTTATCGAAAGGTGTGGCTT
>CAZLMI010000003.1:2700-7142 GCA_964560865.1 Microcaldota archaeon | reverse complement strand
TGGTTCTCCCCTCCTTTGTTCAGTTTATCCCCCACATTGAAATCCTTACAGTCAAAAATTTCGAGCAAATCTCCAGAGGTTTCTGCAACCAGCACCATTCCCTGTGATTCAACGCCCCTCAATTTGGCTGGCGCCAGATTTTTCAGAACAAGCACTTTCATGCCCTTAAGTTTTTCAGCCGGATAATAATTGACCAATCCGGAAACAATTTGCCGTTCCCCGTCCCCAAAACGTATTTTTTCAACATAAAGCTTTTCTGCATTCGGATGCCGGTCCACAGAAAGTATTTCCCCGACTTCGATATCCAAATCTGAAAACATGGTTTTCTCCGTATTTTCAGTCTTGATGGCAGGCTGATCGAATTTCGTAAATAAAACTTTTGGTTTTCCAAGCAAATGCCCTTTTTTAATGGACATTTTCCCAACTTCTGCCCAATTCTGGGCTGGAAGATTCAACTGCTCAAAAATACCCTTGCTGGTTGCCGGCAAAAATGGTTCAATCATGATGGCAAGATCACGAACCTGATGAATGAGTATATTCAGTACTGCTGCTGCACGACCCGGATTGTTTTTGACAAGCTCCCAGGGTTTATTGTCCTGAAAATAACGATTCCCGTTTTTGCTGTAAACCATGATTTCCTGAAGTGCCTCCTTAAGCTTAAATCCATCCAACAAACATGATACATCCCCACGGAGTTTGTTTTGTGAAGATATAAACTCATTATCCAAATCTGAAATTTTTCCCTCAGGAACCTTTCCATCAAAGTTATTTAATGTAAAAACAAGAACACGATTGACCAGATTGCCAAGGTTTGCAAGCAGTTCGTTATTGTTTTTTTCCACCAGGATTTTTTCTGAAAAATCACCGTCATCAAAAGTCGGGATTTCGCTTAACAGGCAATAACGAACCGGATCAACGCCATACTTTTCAATCAGATAGAACGGATCGACAATATTGCCCAAACTTTTGCTCATTTTTTGGCCTTCTGCCGTAATATAACCGTGAACAAAAACCACTTTTGGCAATTTCAGTCCTGCTGAAAGCAGCATTGCCGGCCAATAAACCGCATGAAATCTGAGAATACCTTTGCCAATAACGTGAACTGACGCTGGCCAGAATTTTTTAAACATCTCCTCGTTTGTCCCATAACCAATACCCGTGATATACGTACCCAAGGCATCAAACCAGACATATTGAATCTGGGTTGGGTCATTAGGAACCGGCACACCCCAGCCTTTGGCCCGGGCCATGGAACGTGAAACACTAAAATCCCTTAAACCACCGCGGATAAAACTAAGAACTTCGTTCTTTCTTGTCTCCGGGATAATCCTGAGTTCGCCAGTATCGATTAATTTTTCCAGAGTATCCTGGTACTTGGACAGCCTAAAAAAATAATTCTCCTCTTCGATTATTTCCGGTTTTTTATTGTGTTCAGGGCAAAAACCGTCGGATAATTCACTTTCCTCATAAAATGCTTCGCATCCGACGCAGTAAAGCCCCCGGTATTTTTTCTTATATATGTCTCCGGACTTATCACAAAGCGACCATAAATTTTGAACACCCGGCCAGTGAGTTTTTTTATTTGAAGTTCTTTGGAAACCAGTAAACGAAAGATGGACTTTTGATGCCATTTGCCTGAAAATTTCTGCATTGGAATCGCAGAGTTGTGCAACAGTTATCCCCTGCTTTTCTGCCGCCTGCACATTTTTTAAGCTGTTTTCATCAGCACCGGTAACCAAAGCAACCTCCATGCCACGAAGTTTTTTGTATCTTGCGATAACGTCAGTTTGAACAAATTCAAATGTATGCCCAATGTGCGGTGCGGCATTGACATAAGGAATCGCAGTGGTAAGATAAAACGCATTGCTTAAAGTCAGATAAATCACCTTAGAAAGTAAATAATATACAGGAAAGTACTTAAAGAGTTATTTGAAAGGGATAGACATATAAAACAACGAAGATATGACCACCAATCAATTGGCAAACAAGTCCGAAAGAGTTATTAATTCTAACTGAGTTAAACTTCCACTATTCTTATTTTGTGGTAATATGGCCAATGTAGACATTTCACAACTTGTGTCCCTTTTTTCTGATTTCTTTACTTCGGTTTATAAAAATCAGATAGATGCACTGGCAAATGTCTATCCGACCAAAAAAAGCCTGGATGTAGATTATGGCGACCTGGAAAAATTTGATCCTGAGCTGGCGGATAAATTTATCAAATTCCCTGATGAAATTCTTGAGGCAGCCGGCGATGCAATAAAAGAAATGAATCTTACGCTTCCGGATTCAGAGATTCTGTTTAGACCGCATATACGGATATATGGTCTGCCTGCAGAGGACACATTAATAGAACAACTCGGTTCAAAAAACATAAACGAAGTCGTTGCTTTCAAGGGGGTAGTCACCCGAAGGGCAGAAGTCATGCATAAAGTAAAAATGGCAGTATATAAATGCCAGATATGTGACGAAAAAACCCCAAAGATACCAATCACAAAAAATTTCATTGAACCGAAAAGATGCGATTTCTGTAAAAAATTTGCCCTTAAAAGAATGGACGAACATTGTGATTTTGTAGATATACAAAGAACGGAAATGCAGGAACTTCTTGAACGGATACGCGGTGGAGCGCCGGCTGCCAGAATGGAATTGCTTATGGAAGACGACCTGGTCAACACCATAAACCCAGGAGACAATATAGAAGTGGTCGGAGTTTTAAGATTAAGACCCCCGCTAAAAATGAAACAAAAGCAGGATATGATATTCTCCAGGTTCTTGGAAGTAATCCATGTGCGAAGCTTGAAGAGGGATTTTGAAGAGATTGAGATAACCAAAGAGGATAGAAAACGGATAATTAAGATGTCAAAAGATCCGAATATAGAAACATACATGACCGAATCGATTGCACCCGGAATTTATGGGAATTATGAGGTAAAACGGGCCCTAGCACTTCAGCTTTTTGGAGGAACAAAAGGAAAGACAATGAAGGGCGGTATGGAAATACGGGAAGACATACACATCTTGCTTATCGGTGACCCGGGTATTGCCAAATCAAGATTTCTGCATAGTGTAAATGAATTGGCGCCAAAAAGCATATACGTAAGCGGGAAAGCCGCCAGCGGAGCAGGTATGACTGTCAGCGCAGAAAAAGACGAACTGGGTGAGGGTGGCTGGACATTAAAGGCAGGTGCATTGGTACTTGCTTCTGGAGGGTGCGCCCAGGTTGATGAGTTTGATAAGATAGATGAAGAAGATACTGCCGCAATGCATGAAGCAATGGAAACCCAAACAATCAGTGTTGCAAAGGCAGGCATTGTAGCCAAATTCAGGACAAAAACCGCAATTCTTGCGGCAGCAAACCCAAAATGGGGACGCTTCGACCAAACAAAAAATTTAGCAGAACAGTTTGATATTCCACCGACCCTTTTATCAAGATTTGACCTGATCTTTC
Organism: Microcaldota archaeon; assembly: GCA_964560865.1. Classification (GTDB taxonomy): domain Archaea; phylum Micrarchaeota; class Micrarchaeia; order Anstonellales; family Bilamarchaeaceae; genus CAZLMI01. The sequence continues at coordinate 3,691 of CAZLMI010000003.1, read as the reverse complement.
CGATAGTCGATGTCCTTGACGATGAAAGAGATGCAAAATTGGCGCAGCATATATTAACTACCCATATGGGTGAAGACCCAAATCCGGAAAGCATGCCTATAGAAAAGGAGTTGCTTAGAAAATATATTGCACATGCAAGAAGGACGGTGCGGCCAAAATTAACCCACGGTGCATCAGATAAGATAAAGAATTTTTATCTGGACATAAGAAGAAAAGGAAAGGATTCCGGATCGGTTACGATTACACCGAGATATCTTGAGGGGCTGGTAAGGCTTGCAGAAGCAAATGCCAAATTGAGATTATCGGAGGTTGTGGAAGAAAGGGATGCCGGGGTTTCAATAGGGCTTATGACATATGTAATGAAACAAATAATGACTGACAAGGAAACCGGCCTTATGGATGTCGATACCGTTGCTACAGGAAAGCCAAAATCAACAAGGGAAAAACTGCAAAAAGCAGACACGATAATGGAAATCATAAAGGAAATACTTAAAAGCCATGATACTGCAGACATAAATGAAGTGGTTGAACAGGCAGCTGCATTTGACATTATGGATCAGGAAGCAAAAAGGATTATTTCAGAACTTTTGCGTAAAGGGGACATATATGAAAAAGAGCATGGTCAGATAAAAATCACTTAGAGTTGATGAACAAATGAAGATAGTAACGAAATTAATGGTGTTTTTTATTGTAACGCAGCTGCTGGGATTTGTCACTGCATTTGTAATTTTAGGAGACATGGCTGCCAACCCGCTCGTCCAGTCGTTTATGGTAACCGGAGATAGCAGCGATCCGTTAAACGCCCTGTTTTTTCTTGGCTATGTCCTGGCAGGGGCAGTTGGAATAGTTGTCCTGATAAGGTATTTTCATCTTAATAAAATCATTTTTAGGATACTCGAATTTGTTCTGATATCATCTGCAACGTCTATAGTGTTCTATTCAATTTTTAGAATCATTGGAATTGCATATATGGAATCAACCCTGATCGGAA
>CAZLMI010000003.1:0-2690 GCA_964560865.1 Microcaldota archaeon | reverse complement strand
AAATACCTAAAACCAGAACTAAAAAATATATCTGCAATCATTGCAACCGCAGGTGTGGGTACCATCTTTGGAATATCCATGGGTGTAGTTCCCATAATACTTTTTCTTGTGGCGCTTTCAGTGTATGACGCACTCTCGGTTTTTGTAACGAAACATATGATAGAAATAGCAAATTATGTAGTATCGCAGGATTTGGCATTTACAGTTACTGCAAAGGAAAGAATTGCAGGCAAAAAAGAAGAACAACGGCTGGACCTGGGAACCGGGGACATGGTTGCGCCGGTGGCTTTTGAAATATCCGCATTGACATATTACCATCCATATGCCGCATTGATGATATTTCTTGGTGCAGTGACTTCGTTTGGAATATTCATAGTATTGGTATGGAATAAAAAAATAGTCCTTCCGGCTTTGCCACCCATTGTAGCCGGAATGGTAGTGTTTTTTCTTATAGGATTACTGCTTGGGATGTACTGACTTGGATACTCGAAAATCAATCGCAACCTGAACAATATGCGGAGCGTATGGTCTGACTATTCGTTCTCCCAAAAATTCAACAACGCAATTATCTTTTTTTGCTTCGGTTAAAATTCTTTTTTTCATCTGTGAATAAGGATCTTCAATTGGTGCAAACCCGTATATGTGGATTACACAACAGTCTTTTGCACCAGCGAATGCCACATCAAGAAAGGTCTCTGCACTTTTTGGAAGTGTCATGAGTATGCGGTCTGCGAAATTTTTATAATCGGATAAAACGACATTTCTTGCATCACCGTTGATAGGCAGGATATTCCTGAAATTATTTAGTTTTATATTTTCCTCCATATAACGGACGGCTTCAGGATTGAGTTCTATTGCAACTATATTGGTATCCGGATGGGATTTTGAAATAACCAGAGGAAACGGGCCGACACCCGCAAACAATGCCAGAATATTCTCCCCGGATTTAACAAGCCCTGCAATCCGCTTTCTCTCCGAACTTAAACGAATGGAAAAATAAACTTTTGCCGGATCAAGTTTTATTTTGACGCCATGTTCTTTGTAAATTGTTTCAGTACGATTTTCACCAAGAATAACTTTCAGTTTCCTAATGCGAAATTCCCCTTCCATGGGCCCTGTTTTTTTGGCAATAACTTTTGCATTCTTGTGAACCTTAAGTACTGCTTCTGCAATTTGTTTTTCTTTTTTTTCCAGTTCTTCCGGAATTTCGACAATTACTATATCCCCCACGATATCAAAAGAAGTAGTAAGGGATTCCAATTCAGCTGAAGTCAATAGTTTGGATAGGAGGTCCTTCATCTTAAAATATTTCGGAGTAAATGATTGCGCTTCGAGTTCAACAACTTCAAAATCAGGACCAGGGTGTTGCTTAACCGGAAAATAAATGAATCCGTCCCTGCGTATGATATGATATTCGATTGCAAGCAAACTTTTCTTGATTAATGCTTGGCGGATGTTTTCTGCAACACTGGCAAGCACTTTAACGAACAGCATCTAAATCATCCAATGATTATAGCTGGTTTTCCTGGCATTGCATTTTTTGCCCTGGGATGAGTACTTTTTTCCTCATTAATCACAATTACATCGCACCCAAATTCTTTTTTGAAGAACGAAAGCGCATCTTCAAGTGCAAAATGTTCTTCTGTTTCAGAAAGCACATCCGGCAATGCATGCACGTTTTTAACAAGCTGTTTCACAACTGATGGCACCTCTTTCATATGAAGTTTGAGTTCCGGATCCTTGGCAGCCGCCTGCATCGTCATATCGAACGCCTTAAGATTGCGCACAATACCATATATGTTTTGCTTCCATGATGATGCAGTGCATATGATGATGTTATTTGGTTTCTTACCCAATAAAGCGGAAATTTTTTCAACATCCCCATGCACGGCACGGATAAGCTCTTCTCCTTTTTCCATCTGTTCATCGATTGCAGTTTCATCTGCCTTTGGAAAATCAGCCATAACAACAAATGGTTTGTGACCAAGAAGTTCCCAACATTCTTCGGCAAAGTGGGGAATGAATGGGGAGATCAAAGGAATCCATATTTTAAAAAAATCATGGAGGTGATATGCTCCGGAACGTTTTTCATACCATTTCAAATCCTGCACAACATCATAGAAAATTTCAAGACCAAGATGTCGTAGCATGCATTTTGAATAAAGATCATCCGCAACACGAACCTTTCTTGCGATACGTGATAAAAGCCATTTATCGATTCTGGTTTGTTTCTTTGATTTTTTTATTTTCGATGTTTTTTCAACCAAAGATGAAATGAACTCAAGCCGGCTTTTGGTACCGTCGGCAACCGTTCGGTTGAAGTCGCTGTCATTGCTTAAATCCGCTCCGCTAACCACTGAGAATCTGATGATGTCCGCACCATATTCCGCTATAGCCTTTCGCAATGGAAGAATATTTCCCATGGATTTGCTCATCTTGTTTCCATCCATAAGCACGAAACCGTTCGTCGTGATTTGCCTGGGCCACAAACTTTTCTCGAATATTGCAACATGATTGAAGATATATAATGTAAGATGGTTTCGAACCAAATCCCAGGCGCTGTGCCTTGAATCGACAGGATACCAGTAAAGAAAACTATCACGAAGCTTTTTCATTTCCGGAGAACCTTTGCCTTTGCCAAGCAGAACATAATCAAAAACGGATTCATCGAGAACATTTTCATCGAATTT
>CAZLMI010000002.1:11488-17124 GCA_964560865.1 Microcaldota archaeon | reverse complement strand
CCACCCTTCTCCAGGTGTTATTCAGATATCTCCAGAGGCTTTTTGTTGTTGAATCATATACCAGTGATGTTTTTGATGCGATTTCCTTTGGCCGGTCTATCTCTATTGCAGTGAACGCCCGGGTCCAGTCCATTTCATCTTTGAACGGATTGCGTTCAATTATGTATATGCGCTGCTTCTCCTTCTTTTTAGTTTCGCACCATTCAGTTATTTTTGCTATATCCTTTCTGTTTACCGGCATTGTTACCCCACAAATCAATCATCTCAAAACTTTTATAATGATTGTTATCTAATTTCAGTTATGCTGTTGCGTATTGCTGTTTTTGTATTAATTATGTTTGCTTTTTCTTTTGGAATCAATGTAACCGGGACAAGTGCTATTGCCAATTGCACTGTTGATGAAGATTGTCAGATTGCAAATATTGGCAATGTTTGCATGAACGGAATTTGTGGGAACGCCCAATTGCCGGTAAATGGCAGTCAACCGCCGGTTCAGAATATCACCTCTCAAAATGTTTCCCAATATCTGACATGTAATCTGGATTCCGATTGTCCGAATGCAATTCCCGGACCAGTGTTTATTTGCCAGAACAATAATTGCAAACCTACTGGTGGTTATTTGTGTTCCATTGATCAGCATTGCCCATCAAGTGAGGGAAACTCATGTATTGCAGGTGTCTGTGGCTGGACACAAAAACAAAATGAACTATGTCCTGTGAGTTTTGTTTTTTTAGGTTTGCTTGGATCATGTTTCTTTTTTTACAAATAGGCGAGTTGATATCAACTCCTATTTTTTGATAATTTGAATTATATCCCCATGTTCAAGTATGTGGTTAAGGCCCACACGCTGACCCGGGTGTTTAACGCTTTTCCCCCAAACCAGGCCATATTTGAATTCTTTTCTTAAATCTCTGTGCAATCTATCGCACACGCCACGTGCCGTTATCCCCCGGGTCACTATCAAAGGTTCTTCAAGATCAGCCGTTTCTCCCCTTCGTTTTGTAAATATATGTATGAATTCAAGTTTTTCATAAATGCTTTTTTTCAATAGTTCGATTCCTTCTTCCTTTTCAGCTGAAATCTGGATATATCCTTTTAGTTTGTTTACCCCGTCTTTTATCCCTAAGTCTGTTTTTGTTACAATATATAATGCAGGTACGTAAACCCTGTTTCCTTCCACAACATCAATAAACTTGTCAATATCAATGTCTTCACGCAGAACCACATCCGCATTAAAAATTCCATATCCTGTGAGTACTGCCTTTATCTCTTTTTCGCTTATTTTTGTGAGCTTGACTGTGGAGTTTATTACCACTCCGTTTTTTGCTGTTTTTTTTATGACTACGTGCGGTGATTTTGAGTTTATCCGTATTCCAAATCCATACAATTCTCTTTCAAGTACCCTGGCCTGTTCCGGGTGGTTTGCCTCTACCAGGAGCAAAATCAAATCAGCATTTCTTGCAACTGCAATGACCTCCCTTCCACGCCCCTTTCCGTCCTTTGCGCCTTCAATTATTCCTGGAAGGTCCAATACCTGTATCTTTGCACCGTTATATTCGAGAACACCCGGGATGCATGTTAAAGTGGTAAATGCATATGCTGCGATTTGTGATTCTGCATTGGTCAGTTTGTTTAACAAAGTGCTTTTTCCAACGCTTGGCAGTCCAATCATGACTGCAGTGGCATCCCCGCTTTTCTTTACGTCAAATCCTCCACCAGACGAACCATGCTTTTTCGGGGATATTACCTCTCTTCTAAGTTGTGCAATCTTGGATTTGATAATTCCTATATGGTACTCGGTGGCCTTATTCTTCTGGGTTCTTGCAAGCTCGTCTTCAAGCTCCTTTAATTTTTCCCTGATTCCCATAGCGTGTACCCGTTTAATCCAACATTTTCAATACTTCTTGTTTGATTTTGAACCCATCGTTATTATTTCCAATTTATGTAACAGTTCTTCACTATTTTTTGCCACTATCACAAAACCATGTTTTTTTATCTTAAAAAAACTGTGCTTTATCGAGCATTCTGCAGCTGCATTTGCGAGTTCCGTTGTTCCATATGGAAACGGTCCTATGGCGGAGCAGCTTATTTTATCTAAAATTTCATCATTATGAAAATGCAGTATCACACGGACCTCCGGATTCGTCCTGTAAATTCCATCATGCATTCTTGCTTCCGAAGATGGTGCCTGTCCGATTGCAATTATTTTTTCATCTTCTATTCCGGTAACCATCGAAATATCCCCTTTATTCAGGTCAGTCATTTTTGCACCCGTGCGTTTTATCAGGAATCCCCCTTTGATTCGCATACTCATGTTTCCTTCATTTTTTTCAGTGTCCAGGAATTTTTTCAGGGTGCGGTCTAATTCCAGGTATTCCATGATCCTATTTTCGGGGATTTTACCCTCTACAATAGAATATTCGAATTTTACTCCAGAATATTCTTCCATTTACTGTCCATCTCCTGAGGATTTTTAAAAATTCCGAATTCGTTTACGAATGCAGTGATATTTTTTGCAGGTGTAATGTCAAATGCCAGATTGATTGCATGCGACTCTTTTGGGTATGCCCGTTTTCCATTTATCTCAAGCACCTCCAGCTCGTCCCTTTCTTCTATCTTTATTTCATTCCCGTTTTTTATTGTAAAATCAAATGATGAAACCGGTGCCAGGACGTAGAATGGAATCCCATGTTCCTTTGCCAGGACTGAAAGCGAATATGTTCCTATTTTGTTTGCAGTATCCCCGTTTGCCGCAATTCTGTCGGCTCCGACCATGACCATTTCTATTTTCATTTTTTGCATCAGGAATGCTGCTGAATTGTCACATATTACTTTATGGCTAATTCCTGCTTTTATTAATTCCCAGCTGGTGAGTGCACCCTGTATTCTGGGTCTTGTTTCATCAACATATACGAATATCTCTTTTTTCTGTTCATGGGCCCGTTTTATTGCACCAAGTGCACTTCCATAATCATTGGTAGCCAAAAATCCGGTATTGCAATGAGTCAGTATAATCTGTTTTGGTTTTATCAGTGTTGCCCCATATTCGCAAATTTTATTGCATTTCTCCTTGTTCATCCTTTCCCATGCTCCTGCAGCAGCCATTGCAGTTTCCCCTTTTTTAATCCGGGATATCACAAAATCGACTGCATGAGAAAGATCCACTGCCGTTGGTCTTGATGATTTTAGCAGTTCTGCGTCTTCATCTGGTTTTTTTGAAAGTGCCATTCCATATGCTGCGGCAACCCCTATTGCCGGTGCACCTCGCACTTTCATTTCTTTTATTGCATTTGCCATTCCCCGCGCAGTTTTTATCTCAATCCATTCCTCTTTGTGCGGTAGTTGGGTCTGGTCCAGCAATTTTATCGTGCCATTGTTACATTCTACTGCTTTCATATACCTCTAGACTGTCTGCCAATTGATTAAAAATATATTGGTTGGGTGTTATTTTGTGATTATTTTTAATCATTCCTTTGCATATCAAAAATAGGGTATGGTGATGAAATTCAATCTGAATAATAATTTGGTAAAGTTTCTTATTGTTGCAGTTGTTTTAGTTATTGTAGTGGGAATTGTATTTGTCTTAAGCATGTTTGGTTCTCCAATTCAGGATAAAAACACATATCTTCTTCAAATTGCAAATGGGAAAAATATTACTTTTGAAAAACTTTGTTCTGGAAATTTGAATGACATTACCTTTCTTGGAAGCTATGAGACCAGAAGAAAAGTGTATGTCATCAATAATCAAAATGATTTGAATAAAATCTCTGGTTGTGGGGATGTGGATTTTAATCAATTTACTGTTGTTGGTGCATCACTAGGGTATAGCAATACTGGGGGTGGCGGTCAACGATATGTCCATATATCAAATGTGGTGGAAACTAATGATAAAATATTCATAGTTTTGGATATATGGAAACCCTCGCCAAATTCAGGAGTAACTCAGTTAGCTGGAAATTCATATTCACTTTACAAAATACCAAAAACAAACAAGCAGATAATATTCGTTGAATAAACTTTCAAATGGGATGGAAAATGAAAACAATGCAAAGAAGGGAGTTCGCAACGGATGAACGAAGAAGGTTTCCAAGATTATACAAAGTAAAAACAGAAGCATTAAGGAAAACTAAGGAATTCTTCGGGAGAGTTTGGTATGGTCTGGCACTTGCAGGAACAATTGTTGCTGCAACCGTTACTTTCTCAATGTCTTCTGGTTGCAATGATGGCATTTTTAATCATTCCTTTGCATATCAAAAATAGGGTATGGGAATGGAATTCAATCTGAATAATAATTTGGTAAAGTTTCTTATTGTTGCAGTTGTTTTGATTTTTATTATTGGAATATCATTTTTTCTTTTAAATCCCAGTTCAGAACAGCCTATTCAAGATAAAAATAAATACGCTTCTCAGATTGCTAATGGAAAAGAGATTTATTTTGAGAAGCTATGTTTTGTTGATGTTATGGGTGGTGAAAAAAGAGAAACACAAACGTATGTATTAAAGAAACAGGTTGATTTAGAGGTATTCATTTCTTCAGTTCAACAAAAATGCGGCAATGTCGATTTTAATCAGTATATCCTAGTTGGTGCATCATTAAAGTATAGTTCTAAAGGTGGGGGCGGATCTCGTGGAATAACTGTCTCTAAAATAATTGAAAGTAATGATAAAATTTTTGTTGTTTTATACACTAATGAACTTCCAGTCAATGCAATAACTACTGCCGCGGTATCGCATCCACTTTCACTTTACAAAATCAAGAAAACAGATAAACAGATAATATTCGTTGAATAAACTTTCAAAGGGGATGGAAAATGAAAACAATGCAAAGAAAAGAACTAGCAACAAATAGACAAAGAAGATTCCCAGGATTATACAAAGTAAAAACTGAAACTGTAAGAAGAATGAGACAATTTTTCGGGAGAGTTTGGTATGGCTTGGCACTGGCAGCAACAATTACCGCTGCAGTTGTTACTTTTTCATTATCGCAAGGATGTAGTGATGAAAGTTCAACTCCTAATAAACCAAAGACAAATATTTATTTAAAAAAACCAGAACAATTTATAACTTACAAAAATTCAGCAGGAGTGGAATTGGTAGTTGCAGATAGACAGATACTTGTCACGTTAAACAAAAAAGCGACTGCTGAGGACAAACAAAAGGTCTATGATTACCTGACCACAAAAGGTGCTAGGCAAGTTGGCTTTATAGAAGATTTAGAAACTTATCAATATGAACTAAAAGACGGAGATAAAATTGGGGATTTTTTGGCTGTTTTAGAAAAGATGGATGCAGTGTGGATAGCAGGACCAAATATGAAATTTGAACAAACGTTAGATCCAAGTCCCAATCTTAGTACTGATGTGACTTCAGGACATTGGTGGATTGAAACTATAAAAGCAAGAAAAGCATGGGACATAACTACTGGATCTAGCGAAGTACCTATTGGAGTTGTAGATACTCCGATAGATAAAACTTCAAGTGAATTTAATGGTAAAACAATAACTTATGCTAAAAGGTGCCTAATCGTTAGAGCTATATCGGGCGTTCCAGAAACGAGCATTCTTTATTTGACCCCAGAAGAAATTCCACCAGAAGACTGTAATTTAACTACACCAAATGGAGATCATGGAACTCAT
>CAZLMI010000002.1:0-11478 GCA_964560865.1 Microcaldota archaeon | reverse complement strand
CTACATTTGCTGCAGCACGGGGAGATGACTATGGTGGCGGAGTTGGCATTGCATGGAAAAATCCATTAATATCCGTTCCGACAGAATTTGTTAGCACTACTGGCGATCTAATGGCTGGAATTAAAATGGCAATAAAAATGGGTGCAAAAGTTGTAAATCTGTCTTATGGTTTTGGTCAAGAAGATGCTAAATATGGTAGAGAAGGCCTTCTTCCTGCAATTGAATATGCCTATGAAAAAGATGTTTTAGTTGTTATAGCATCTGGGAATGATGGTTTTAAAAAAGATGATGTGTGGTTACCACAAAATAAACACCCTGCTTATTCAGATTATTTCATATTCAATACAATTATAGTTGGTGCTACTGATGATTGGAATAATCCAGCATGCTCATCAAAGTACTCTCTTCTAGATGACACTAGAAAAATAGAACCTTGCAAATGTCCAAAATTGGGTCACCCAGTTGTTGGTTATGAATATGGGTACGATATGACCAATGAAGGAAATGTTGTGCAAATGGCAGCTCCGGGTTATAGATTGGGGATACTTTCATCAGATGGAACACCAACTCTTAAAGATGGGACATCATATGCATCTCCAATGGTTGCAGGTACTGCAGCGTTAATTCGTACAATTAATCCAAGTTTAAAAGCTAGAGGAGTAAAGGATATTTTACTTCAAACTGCTCAGAAGAAGGCAAGCAAAGGTAATTGCAGAGATATCGGTCATGGTATTCTAGATGTGGAAGCAGCTGTAAAAATGGCAAAGCAAGGTGGTTTCAAAAAAATGGTAACTATCGGAGGAACCAACACCGATAGTGGGGTTATGATCATTCAAACTTCTGATGGGGGATATGCAATAGCAGGTACTGGCTCAACATTGGTAAGACTGGATAATAATCTCAAACAAGTTTGGACCGCATCTGCTGGAAATGGGGTGGTTGGTTTTTCTGTTCAGGAAGGTAGCGATGGGACATACGTTGTAAGTGGATTGGATCTTACAGCAGCAAAATGCAGGATAACTGGCATAGATTCAAATGGAAAAGTTCAATGGAATTGGGCTCCGGTTACAAGTGGGTTGGATTACATGATATTCTCTACTAAAAGAACTGTGGATAACAAATTCGTTTTTTGTGCCAGTCCAACAAGCTCTCCAACTTATTATGTGAGCAATTATCTTGGTAAAATAAGTTCTTCCGGTAAAGTTGAATGGTTCAATTATCAACCAAAAGTTGATGGTATGTGCCTGGATGCAGTACAAAACAAAGCAGGGAGTTATGCCTTAGTAACTGCTCACTCCTCTTCTCTTTGGTTCAGTCAGGCAGACAGTAGTGGAAATGCAATTGGAAGCATAACATCTCATACTATTTCTCCAAAAGGACTTAATTATAAAATCAGAGTCACTTCTGATGGGGGTTATGTAATCTCAATGGGTATTTATGGTTTCATTAAGACAGATTCAAACGGCAATCTTAGTTGGAAATATGATTTTGGATGTACCCCATCATGTTCTGGTGATAAAATATTTTTATCAGCATTACAAGATAGCGATGGAAATTATCTGGCGGCAGGTGAAACATCAGGTTCTGCTTGGCTACTAAAAACTGATTCAAAAGGAAATAAACTATGGGAGAAAACATACCTTCCGACAGGGTATGATAAATCCAGTGCAAATTCAGTTCAACAGACTACTGATGGTGGATATGTCTTAACTGGTTGGGCAGATTCCAAAGCAACATCGACAGATGTCCTGGTAGTTAAAACAGACAAAGATGGCAATGAGAAATGATCATTCCACTAATTTTCATAACTTTTCTTTTCAGCATTTATTTTATAATCCCACAGTAACTAAATTTATCCATGGTTCAACATACCAAGGATGTTTACCGGAAGGAAATTCTGGAAAAAAGAAAATCACTTACGAAAGAACAAATCTCCACTGCATCACATTCAATAGAACGGCATCTTTTTTCATTACAAAAATTCATCGATGCAAAATCCGTTGCATTTTATATTCCAATTCATAATGAAGTCGATACTGCCAAAATGATTTTGCACGCTTCACAGGAAAAGGAAATTCTCGTGCCAGTTACCACTAACCGGATTGATTTGTTTCGCTTTACGACTTTCGAAGACCTTGTGCCAGCCAAATACGGGATTTTAGAACCAAAAATCAAATACCCGCCCTCCAAAAATCCGGATGTAATCATAATTCCCGGAGTGGCATTTGGGATGTGCATGCACCGTATTGGTTATGGCCAGGGATATTACGACGAACTTTTGAAACGTTTGCCAAATACATTCAAAATCGGTCTTGCATACGAATTTCAGATTCTGAAAAAACTTCCGGTACATGTGCATGATGAAAAAATGGACCTTATTATAACTGAAAAACTGGCGATAAAGCCAGGTAATTTGTGATGGGGTGGTTACCTGTTTAAAGTTTTGATTAAACCGGTGATGGCTCAGCAAATTTGCCAATAAAAAGAATTGTGCCATACTTTTTTTCCTGGATAATAAAAATAAACGGGTGGTTGGCCATAAAAAACTTCGGTGCTTCTTCCCTAACCTGCATGCTTGAAGTTTCATTGACCGTTACAGTGGCAGCAGCAGCCTCAGTGCCCTGTTCCTCCACTTTGACTAATGCCTTATGATAGACATCGCGGATTGAAATATCTTCGGAACCAATATTGCCAAAATCTGCCTGAGGTGTAAATGCAGTTAACATTCCCATTTTTTTAAGCTGATTGCCAAGCTGGCAGGAAGTTTCAAACTTGAATCTCGGCAAGAAAAGCTGGACGTTTGTATATGTCATGCCTTTTTTCCACAAATTAAGATTTTGTTCATTCAATAATTTTTCAATTGGCTGGATTGGCTGGAATGGGATTGTTGGTGGGGGAATTTTTTTTGGAAGAATAAATAATATGGAAAGGGCATTGCCCTTGTAAGGAATTTCAAGAATCTGAAGGTTTTCCGTTTCATTATAATTAAAATGATTCCTTCGGTGCATCATGTTTACCTGAAATACCTTTCCTGTCTGAGAATGAAATGGCTCTTTTCTGGTGAGTGCGGCATCGAATGCGGAAAACCAGTCGGCATTCATGTAAATCGCATTGGCAAGCACCATGCGAGTATTTGAATCAATTGAATCCGGGGGTAAAAGATTTTTTATGTTTTTTTTTGGTTTCGTTTTCAATCCAGTTATTGATGATATTCCTTGCTTTCCCTGATGCTTCCCTAAAATCTAATTGGGATACGTGTCCGGAATAATTATCCGCCATATCCTTTACATAGCCTGAATTAATGGCGTATAATTTGTCAATCCAAATACTGTTTGCGTTCATAAGAGAGTAAGGTCTGTCCTTTTGGTTAAGAAATTGGTTCAATGTCCGGTATCCTGCCCGGAGTATGGAACTATCCGAAGGAAAATGAGTTGTTGCCTGCATTTCAGTTTTTGTTGGTCCGGATGCTCCGGCGTATGCCATTGCAAGAGATGAGCAAATGCTCCACGGTGAAAAAAAGAGATTTGATTCTGTTTTATATTGGGCATATAATGAAAAAGCAAAATTATTGATGGCTGAAGAAACAAGTTTAATATCTTCTTCACTGTTAATTTGGGTATTATTTTCCATAAGTTCCAGCTCCAAACTGTTAATTGGAATGATAACTCTTAAACAAGCATAGATTTATAATTCTTAAAAGGTTACTTGAAAAAGGCGATCATATGGAATTTAAAAGAAACATAAAATGCTCAAATTGCAATACCGAAACCTCGATTTATCTTTCCAGTCAGCTGGCGTTATCCGAACTTCTGATTCATGGGAAATGTGAAAATTGCGGAAATACCCTCCAGCTTAATTATAATCTTGTTTCTGACAATTCCGCGTCAGTCAAGTCCAGCGATGAATCCAAATCCAGGGAAGATACTCCTGTCAATTTGAACATGTTTGATTCCGGGCTGTCTTCTTCTTCCGAAGAAAATACTTCAGAGACTATCCGCGATTTGATAGAATCCTAGGTATGTCTTTTAATGAATTTATCACAAAATCCGGTTTTATTTTTTTATTCATTTTTACATCCTGTTTTTTTGTAACTCCTGTAAGGACCAATACGCTTGCAATCCCTGCTTTTTTTGCTGCAAGAATATCTGTATCGAGCTTATCGCCGACGATTATTGCTTCTGTTTTTTTGATTTTATGTTCTTTTAAAGCAAGATTTAGCATGTATGGACTTGGTTTTCCTATCAGGTAGGGTATTTTTCCAGATGCCTTTGCCAATGCTGCAACTATGCTTCCGGCACCTGGTTTTGGTCCTTCCGGAGTGGGTATTGTCTCATCCTGGTTGGTTGCAATAAAGATTGCACCTTTTTCCAGTGCGTTGTTTGCATGTTCCAATTTTGTGTAACTGAATGTTCGGTCCAGTCCAACCGCGACTATGTCTGCGGTCTGATTTTCCGAAACTAAGATTCCTGAAGCGGTTAATTCTGCCTGTATTCCTCCATCACTTATGCAGTATACTGACATGCCAGGAAGCCTTTCTTTGACATACTGTGCCAGTGCATAACCGCTTGAGTATATGAATTCTTCTTCGGCATCTATATCCATTACTTTTAATTTTTCCATTATTTCTTTTCTCGATTTTGACGAATTGTTCGTCCAGAAAAATATCTGCATTCCCATTGTCCGGAGTTTTTTTATTACTTCGGATACTCCGTCTATTATTTTGCCATCAAGGTGTACTGTGCCGTCCAGGTCAAGAAATATTGCCTTTACCATTATTCGTTTTCCGGTGTTTTCTGTTTTTTTAGGTATGCGTGCAATCTTTTTTTCGTTTTCCATCACCATGTGGCCCATCATAACAATTATAAAAATGGCAATGATAATAAACATTATGCGTGTTGCGTGTCTTTTTTCTGGAGGCAAGGATAGCTGTTTTGCCCTGTTTTGGGCCATCAGCCAGGGGTTTGACCCATTCATTATCACTGTTATTCCAGAAGAATATTCCGAAATGTTCCATCATCCCAATATAAACGCAACCTCCTTGCAGGCAAAGGCAATTGGAATCAGACAGGTTTGGCTGGATGCCACGGATAAAAACTGGCACGGCAAGCTGAAATCAATTCTAAAAAAAGAAAAAGCAGAAGGAATCGTTACCGGTGCTATTGCAAGCGAATTCCAGCGTGTTCGTATTGATCGTGTTGGGGAAGAGCTTGGTATTCCCGCTTACTGCCCGTTGTGGCATAAAGACGATGAACTTATGCAGGAAATGATCCGGTTTTTTGATGCGCGGGTTGTTGCGGTTTCTGCAGAAGGGATTGGGCCCGAATTTCTTGGAGAGCCACTTAAAAAATTACTTGAAGCCAATAAGAAAAATGTGCATAAATTTCTGGAAGGCGGGGAAGGCGAGACATTCGTTTTAAATGCCCCGTTTTTCAAAAAACCCATAAAAGTGAAAGAATGGAAAAAGAAATGGGATGGTGTGCGCGGAGTTGCAGAACTCATTATTTAGAGGTAATATAACATTGGTAATCCTTGGTCAGCCATCCTAGCCCCACTGTGCACAGACTGCTGTCTGTTGCCTCTGCGCATGTGCTTTTTTCAATACACCATTTGCAGCTGCTTCCCTTTTGGATACAATCCCCGCAATTGGAATATTTTCCGCATCCGGTTGGTTGTTCCGGGCTGATTGTGCATGTTGTTTCCAGTCCGTCAGTACAGACTGAGCCACTGCTTTGGCAGGTACTGCTTGCATTGCACCATCCGCATCCAACAGAAATTACGCATTCGCTGCATTTGCTATACTTGTTGCAGGAATCCACTTTAAGGCCACAATCCTGATCCGCGTTGCATTCATTGCTTCCGGTTCCATCTATCTGTACGCATTTGTTAATGTTGCAAACACTGTGAGTATTATTCGTTTGTGGTGTGGCAGTAACCACATCGCCTTTATTTTGGGTGGTATCGTTCAAATATGCAGTCGTATTTTTTTTATTGCTGTTTCCATATATGTCAATACATCCGTATATCGCCATCATCAGGATAATCAAAATCAGGATTTTTTTCATACTATCACTCATCAACCGATATCTTTACTTCTTTCTTTCCATCGTTTATCCAGACTCCTTTTTTATCACTTACTTCCCCAATAACATGTGCAGCAACAGAGTGCTTTTTTGCAATATTGGTTATTGTCGGTTCTGCATCGGAAGGGGCAACAATCACCATTCCGATTCCCATGTTAAATGTCCTGTGCATTTCTTCAAAATTATCCACTTTTTCCGAGAGTTCTTTAAAAATCGGTGTCTGTGCCGGTAAATTATCTATTTTATATCCGACATCTTTATTCAGACGGGTCAATTTTGAGAACGCGCCACCGGTTATATGTGATATTCCATGTATGTCGCACGCATCAATCATTTCAAGGACCGGCGTAACATATATTCTGGTCGGAGCCAGCATTTCATTTCCCCATTTTTTTGTGTCCAGTGCTTTTCTGGCGAGCGTATATCCGTTTGAGTGCAGACCTGTTGACTCAAGTCCAATCAAAACCTCCCCTTTTTTTATCTCATTTCCAAGTATGAGTTTTTTTACCCTTCCGACAACCGTGAAATTCAGATCAAAAACACCGGCGTTTAACAACTCCGGTATAATTGCGGTTTCCCCGCCAACAATTGCGCAGGAACTATCTTCAGCACCTTTCACAAGCCCTTTGGTTATTTCATCAACCAATGCCGGATTTTCATTTGGCAGTGCCAGGTAATCGACACCTACCAGCGGTTCGGCACCCACGCATAAAATATCATTCACGCTCATTGCAACTGCGTCTATCCCTACGGTATCAAATTTTTTCATTTCATTGGCAACAAGTATTTTTGTTCCGACTCCGTCTGTGTGTATTACTAATTTTTCCTGTCCCGCATTGAATACTCCACCGTAATGCCCGTATATTGGCATCGGTTCCCCATAACCACGTCTGAATGTGAATGTGGTTTTTATCTTATCCCATATATCCGATTGTATCTTTTTGACATGAGCCAGATTAATATCATATTTCATGATTCGTTTACGCATGATAAATATTTAATAATGTTAGCGGACTATCTGCATCCATGAGTTTCTTTGGAACATTTCATGAATTCAGCAGGCGGGTGCTTTCAGCTGTTAAAAAAGGCGGTTTAAATTCGTTAGATCTCACCAAATTGGGTTACCTTCTTAAAAGAACGGAAAAACGCAACAAGATACTTGCCCGTGGCATTTTAAGTGCCCTTAATTCCGGCGGGGCAACCGAATCCAGCATAAAAAAGCTTGCAAATCTTTTTGAAAAAGCCGAAAAAAGAATATTCGCGGACCAGCCGCCATTTACTGCATCTGAAAAAGCAGAAATTGCCAAGCTTCTGGAAGGTCATGTTTCTAAACGGACTGAGAGATGGATACAACAACTGGATGCACTTGTAGCCGGGCAGTTTTGCGAAGAAATCTCAGGCAAAAAAGACCTGTCCGTCCGTCCATTTAAAAAATCAATAGCCATTACAGAGAAAACAAAAAGACGAAAAAACTTCGCATAGTTGGTGTTTGTATTGAAAATTAAGCTTTCGCCTGAGCTTGCCTATATCATCGGTTTTTGGAGAAAGAGAAGGACCTTCGAGGGGCTTGGAATCAGGGCAGATGAAGACCGTTTGGGCATATTTTCCAAAGAAATACTTGACAAAGGGCTGACCACCCCGGAAAAGTTTATTTCCCAGGATGACCGGGTTTTCTTTTATCACAGTGCATACCGGAAATTTTTTCAGGATGTCGTGGAAGAACAGCTTGAGCGTTTTTGTTATATCAACGATTATTCCGCAAGTTATCTTGCCGGTCTTTTTGATTCTGTGGGGCAAATTGAGGACAGTGGAGTCATTTCTCTTGAAAAAGCAAATCGTGAAGATGAAGTCCTTTTGTTGAGGCTTGGTTTTAATTCCATGCGTAAAAATGGGAAATTGATTATTGAACGTCCCGTTGTTTTTCTGAAATTTATCAAAAACTATGTGAAACTTTTCAAGAACCATAAAATATTTGATTATGTAGAAAAAAAGGCAAAATAATTTTCTGATTATTTCAGTTACAAACCTTTAAAAGACATTTTCAGCCTTATCTTCTCCTCAATTATGTTAATTACGAGGGTATTTATATGCGAATACTTGCAGTTCATGCGGATTATATTGAAGTAGAACCTTTGAAACAGGCAATAAAGGATGCTGAAGAGCTAAAGCAAAAAGGCAAGGAACGTTTCGATGAAGTTCTTGTTGTTTTTACTGCAGTTGAACAAGGGGACGAGGATGTAAATGCTGTTTCGGCAAATCTTGCCGAAGAAGCCAAAAAAATATGCGATCAGGTAAAGGCAAAGAATGTCCTTCTTTATCCTCTGGTGCATCTTTCTTCCAAACCAAGCGCGCCCAGGGTTGCGCAGAAAGTGATTCTTAAGGCGCAGGATCTTTTGGGTAAGTTTGGATTCAATGTGTCCCATTCTCCTTTTGGATGGTACAAAGGCTACACGCTCAAATGCAAGGGCCATCCATTATCCGAGCTTTCAAGGGAAATGCACGTTTCTGGTGGTGCCGATGTCAAACCAGCAGAGATTGAGGATGTTTCCAAGAGCCTTAAACAGGAAAGCGCCCTCAAAAATCAATTTTATATCCTTGACTGTGACGGCCAGTTGCACGATATTGAAAAATTCGATTTCAAAAAATATCCAAATCTTAAAAAGTTTGCAACCTATGAAACAAAAAAAACAAGGGTGTATGAAAAGGAGCCTCCGCACATAAAAATTATGAAGGAACATTCGCTTATCGACTATGAGCCTGGTTCTGATTCCGGTAATTTCAGAATACTTCCAAAAGGAAAGCTGGTCAAGACCCTGCTTGAACAGACAATCACCGAATGGTGCGTTGGCTGTGGTGCAATGGAAGTCGAAACACCAATAATGTATGATTTTGAACACCCGACCCTGAAGAAGTATCTCAATCGTTTTCCAGCCCGTCAGTACGTTGTGCTTAGCGATGAGAAACGACTGTTTTTGCGTTTTGCAGCATGTTTTGGTCAGTTCTTAATTTCACACGATATGGTTTCATCGTACAAGCATTTTCCTATTAAAATGTATGAGTTAACCCGTTATAGTTTTAGAAGGGAACAAAGCGGTGAGCTTGCCGGCCTAAAGCGCTTGCGTGCGTTTACCATGCCGGATATGCATACTTTTTGTATCGATACCAGTCAGGCAAAAAAAGAATTTGAATCCCAGTATGATATGGGTTTGGAGTGGAATTCACTATTGGGTCTTGATACTGAAATAGGATTCAGAATTCAGGAGGATTTCTTCAATGAGCATAAGGACTGGTATATGAGCATGGTAAAAAAGGCAGGGAAGCCGATTCTTGTGGAGCGAACGCGTCATTTATGCCCTGCTTGAAAGGGAAGCAATGAAAATGGCAAAAGGACAGAAGGCGATGTTCCCAAAATGGCTTGCACCAACCCAGCTTCGTTTGATTCCGGTTTCAGACAAACATCTGGACGGGGCTAAAAAACTCATGGAAAAGATTTCAGGATACTCTGTTCGTGTTGATCTGGATGACCGTTCCGAGACGCTTGGTAAGAAAATCCGGGATGCACAAAAAGAGTGGATTCCATATATTGCAGTTATAGGGGATAAGGAACTGGAATCCGATAAACTCGCAGTTACTATACGGGAAACTGATCAAAAAGCCGATTTGCCGGTTAATGATCTTATTGCTACTATTGAAAAGGATAATGCTGGCAAGCCGTTTGCCAAACTGTCATTATCGCAATATCTAAGCAAAAGACCGATAATCTAAAGATTTATATAGGATAAACAGGATAATTACTATGGTGAAACTATGGGAATGAGTCCTTGGGGCACGGGTGGCATATTACTTGCAGTGGGTGGTGCGGTGACTATGGTTGGTGGAAATCAAGTGGTTCCCGGATTGGCAAATCATGCCATGATTGGCGGTATTGGGATGGCTGTGGGGACCGGTATGTATGTGTTAGATAGTGTCCTGGGAAGTTATTCCCCAAAATAATTTCGCACATTTTTTAAATGTTAGTTATGAATTCTCTTTTTCATGGCTAGTTTTGTTTTCAAACATTCCCAATTGCCTGGTTTTCGAACCGCAAAATTTACGGCTGGCAGAATGTTTGCTGAAAAAAAATTTGCCGAATTTATGGTTTGTGGAAAAAGGTTATCTACTCGCGTGTATGGCGAGAATACATCCGAACTTACGGCATTACGCAAAGCAGTTGAGGAAGCCGGCGGAAAAGTGTTCTTAAAGAAATATAAAAATTATGAACAGCCGGAAGTTGCATTGATCATTTTTTCTGATGGCAGTTGCCTGGCTAAAAATGACCTGGATTGGATATCTGGCCAGGATTTCTCGGTTTTTGGGGATAATGCAGAATGGCTTCGTTCTATTGCAATTCGGGCAGCCACGACATCAAAAGGTGGGATTCATATATTTAAGGATGGTACTGGCATCCCAGTTCTTACTGACGGTGGTCGCCTCACCTATCTGAATCTTTCTGAAATGGCTGCAGGCGCGCAAGGAATTACCAGAATCGAGGTTGTTGATTCTACTTTCAATCCTGAAACAGAGGCGGATTTTTATGCGCTTAGAAAAGCCCAGTTGGAAGGGGATACTGAAACAATCAAGTCATTTGAATACGAACATCAGGTTGCATTGTCCATGATGGGTCGTATGAGCAGGCGCAATTCAGATACATCTGTTCCAAGACCCCCGGAATTTTTAAAACCTCCAAATGGTGCAGATATTATACTTCCCGGTTTAGCCCCGAATCGTTCAAAGAGCGGCGGGCACGCAGATGACCGAATCGACAAAGTAAATGGCATTAAAGATACTTATCTTACCTTTCATGTAGATGATCCTACGGGTACGGGTGCAGCCAACGACCGTTTGGGAAAGACAATCACAGGTAATCCGGACAAGTTTATTCCGGTTACTCTCCCACAGGTTATTTTCTACACTGCTCCCCAAATTTCAGGTTCCAATCCATTGTTCAGTCAACCATCCTTTTTTGGTCCTCTTAGTTTAAACCGCGTTTTTTTCGTTTCAAATAGTTATGGTGATCCGCCCGGAGTTACCAAATACTGGAAATATCTTATGGTTCGTATTTCTGATTCCAATGCGACAACCAACTTCTCTTCAAGTGCTTCCAAATTTTATCGACAGAAGTTATTTGCATTAAGATACGGTGCATTCAAACACCCGGGAGCTGGAGTTTCGTTATCTTTGCACAGACCGTTTGATTCATCATCGTTACAGAGTTCTGTTTCAATAGCGCCTGTCAAGAATCATCCACCTAAACCGGATGCAGTATTGTCATCAGTTCCAAAAACAGCACCGATTTTAGTTCCTACAACCTCTGGTTTTCCAAAAAATGGAACTGGCGGAATCCCATTTTCCAGTTGGC
>CAZLMI010000001.1:16161-19133 GCA_964560865.1 Microcaldota archaeon | reverse complement strand
TCCTGCTTCCGGTAGTAAATGAAAGCAACATTACCTATGAAATATATACTATGGGCAAGGCACCAAGAAAAGGTACCCTTCCAACAACTTCTTCACCACAGGTAATCAATATGAAAGGAATGACATTCGGAACTCCCGGTGATGAAGGTGGGGTGGGTTTTTCAGGGGTAACTGTTGAATTTTATCTCTCAAATTCAACCTGTGATGTCAAGGAAATACCGAGTTCCTGTTTGCTGACAAGTTTTGATCCAAGTGCAATGATGCAGGGTGGTATGGGTTTCAATCCAATGGGCTTTACTTTTGCAGGAATCAATCTTACTATGCGGGTTTATGATACTGTTTCAGGTGTAAATCTTCAGCTGAACAATGTTGATTTAATTGCTTCCGGGCCGCCATCAATGGACTTTGATAATACTTCTTCATCCGGTGTTTCCGGTACACAATTACGCCAGGCCAAAAGAGTTGGTAGTTTTGCTCCCAGGGTTTTTGAGGATGCATTTATCGGCATGAGGATGAACACCACAGTTATGAATCCAGAGAAACCTGTTTTCATGCTATTGAATAATGTTTATGATGATGACTGGAACGCAGTTTGGAATTCAAGTGATGATGAAAATGGTACTGCAATTCCATCTGATTTTTCAGACTATAATGAAAGTCTTTTCAATTCGACTGCAGGTGGTATGCCTTGCAGTACCAGCGATACTGCCGCTCCGTGTTATTTCAATACTACAAGTGGTTGGGTTTGGTTCGATGTACCTCACTTTTCAGGAGGAAATGATACTCTTATCGGTGGTGGTTATGACGACTATAACCTAACTCTTACTATGAATGATAGTTCGGATCCAGTTCAGAATGGTACTAACCTTACCTATACAATAACCTATAATAACACTGGAAACGGAACTGCATACAACGTTACCTTTACTGATACTTTCCCGGCAAACGTTACGTATGTAACTGCAACTCCAACACCACTTACTATCTCGAATAGCACCGGTGTCTGGAACTTTTCTTCGATAGCAAACGGAAGCGTTGGAACTATAAACGTTACCCTACTGGTTAATACAAGCGCCCCTGCCGGCTATTCATTGAATAACAGCGTATTTGTAAATGCAACAAACGCAACTGGTACTGCAGTGAATACTACGTTTTCAACGCTTACCAGTGTTGGAACTGCACCTGTAGTGACATTGAATTCTCCTGCAAATGCATATTGGAGCAATGTTTCATCAGTTGATTTGAATTTCACAGTGACGGATTACAATTTGACAACCGGAATTAACTGTTCTCTTTATGTTGCAGGAACACTTAATCTAACCAATGCAACTGTGGATAATAACACCCTATCCAATTTCACAGTTTCATTTGCCGATGGCAGTTACCTATGGAATGTGAGTTGCTGGAATAACGAGACAAACTTTACGGGTTATTCTGCAACCTACAATTTGACTGTGGATACTGTAAAGCCAACAACACCAACACTCAATTCACCTGCCAATAATTCATTGCAAACTTCAAGCACAGTGGTGTTCAACTTTACCTCTACTGATGCAACCAGCTCAACATTAAACTGTTCATTGTATCTGGATGATGTTTACAATACTAGTAATTCATCCACGCTGAACAACACTGCAACCACTCTTTCTGTAAGCAGTATTGCAGATGGTTCACACAATTGGAGTGTGACTTGTAAAGATCCGGCAAACAACTCCAATTCATCTTTGGTGTATAATTTCACTGTTGATGCAACTGCTCCAAGCCTGGTAAATCTTACTTCACCAGCAGATTCATATCGTGACAGTTCTTTATCAGCAACCATAATGCTGAATTTCACTGCAGTTGATGCATTGAGTTCAACAATGAATTGTTCGTTATATATTGATGGGGTAATAAATCAAACCAATGCAACCACACTGAACAATACCAATACCAATTTCACAGTGTTGTTTGCCCATGAAGGAACGTATACATGGAATGTTACGTGCAAAGACCAGGCAAACAATTCCAATTCATCAATAAGAACACTATATATTGGTCCTGCTGCCTCTACACCCCCGGCATCAACTTCAACATCATCAAAAACACTTAAGGTTGAAACATCTACTTCATGTACTACCAACCTGTTGGCAGTAACAACTACCTATGGTGGTTCTGCAGTTTCCGATGTGGTTGTAAGGGTAATTCTTTCAGATCCATATGAAGGATTGATTGCAAATGGTGAACAATCAACTGACCTTAACGGTGAAGCGACATTCACTTTGCCAAAAGCAGGAACATATACTATCTCTACAAGTAAAACTGGGTATGTCAATCCACAAAGCATAGACCCGGTGGTATTTACTTCCTGTGCAGCTACCACTGCGAATACGACAGTAAATACGACTGCAAATACTACAACAACCCCGTCAGTGACTGTCACAACAAATGTGACCACAAATACAACTACAACCAATACAACCGTTGTTACTCCGCCAGCAACTTCAACCACAACACAGGCAGATGCATCTACAGCACTTACAACTGCTTCTGATGCAATCTCACTTGCAAAAGTACAGGGCAAGATTACAACTGCTGCAGAAGCAAAGCTTGCTTCAGCTCAGTCAGAATATGCTGCAGGAAACTATGAAAACGCGAAAAAGCTTGCAGATGATGCATTGACACTTGCAAAGAATGCTGCAGCAGCTGCAGTTACAACAACCACTCCGGCTGCAACTACAACCCCGGCTAAGTCTGACACCGGCTTATTGGCGGTTCTTGGGGGTGCAGGCCTGATTGTCCTTCTGGTCGTGATACTTGCAATTGGTGTGGGTGCTTATTACTTCCTTGGAAAAGGAGGAAAGCCAAAGAATGGTGGTAAAACCTTTAAGGGATTTGTAAGGTAAATTCATTCTTTTTTATTTATTTTTTATATTATATTTTTTCTAATCTTCCCAGAATGCGTTTACATATTTTTCAGGTTCTTCAGTAAC
>CAZLMI010000001.1:12221-16151 GCA_964560865.1 Microcaldota archaeon | reverse complement strand
CAGTAACTATAAATTGTTCCCCATTATTCAATACACTCCAGTAATTCTTCCATCTGAATCTCTCATCCAGGTAAACAACTGCACATCGGTCGCTTTCCTTTCGTATTCCCCTTCCTGCTGCCTGTAATGCCTTTATAACCGCAGGATAAAGATATCCGTAATCCCAACCCCTCCCAAATTTTCCTTCATAATATTCAATCAATGCTTCTGTTTCAATGTTCATTTCTTCAAGCGCTATGCCCACCACGATTACCGTTTTTATCTCCCCATTGCAATAATCTATTCCTTCACTGAGCGATCCGCCCTGCACGCCACACAGTGTTCCTCCGGTTGCGAATCTCCGTAATAATTCCGTTGTTTCCAATGGCTGCATATTCTCTTTTTGTACAATCAGGTTTTTGCTTTTTATAAGCGGCAATATCGCATTTTGTACATTATAAGAAGGAAAAAATACTGCGCTGCCACCCGGAGTTGCATTGATTATCCGGTCTATTGTACCTGCCATTGCCACGTAATTCTCAAATTTTCTTTCTGTAAATCTCGTTGTATGCCCAAGGCCGATTACATTCATTACCCTTTCTTCATCAAATGGCGAGGAAAACTTCTTTAGTATAGTCCTTTTTTGGTCCAGGCCAAGCACATCCCTGTGCATTTCAAGCGGCATTAATGTTCCGGACATCAGCACGCTGCTGTGCGCCGAATTCAATATCGAAGTTGCAATTGATGCGTCAAGAAAACGTTTGGAAATAAAAAAATTGCCGTTACTTTCCTTCAGTATCCTTATACATCCCTCTTCTTCACTTTCCCATCCATTCAGGAACATTGAAAATTTCAGGCACGCACTCCGTTTTCCGGTTTTTTCAATAAATTCAAGTCCCAGGTCTTCCAGGAAAAACCCCAATTCGTTTTTTTCAATTCCATATTCTGTAATAAAGTTGCTGAAGCCGAGCGCAGATACTATTTTTTCTTTTTTGCCCTCCAGCCTTTCTTTTGCCCATTTTGCAAATGGTTCTGCAAATTTCATATTCTCTGCTTTCAGAAGTTTCATTTCACTTTCGATTCTTCTAAACAGGTAGGTGGAGGCGTTTGATGAAAGATGTTCCCTTACACGTTTTCCAAGATTGTGCGCCTCATCCACTATTATTACGCTTTTTTCCAGTTTCTTTTTGCTTTTCAAAAGAAGAATGTCCCTTATTGCTGGCACCATTAGATGATAGTAATCCCCTATTATCACCCTTGATGTTGTTGCCAGTTTCACCATCCATTCATACGGGCAACATTCACTTGCTTCCCCGAGTTTTTTTATCTCCTGGTGTGTTTTGGCAGTTCCATATTCGGCAAGCATTTTTTTGAATCTTAGTTCGGATGCTTCTTCCCCACGCTTTCCGTATCCCCTTGCTTTACCGTAAAAAGGGCAGATTTCGTTTTTTCTCTTTTTTTCGCATGAATAATAAAATCCGTCAGTATCCATTTCTGAAAGTGCGCGGTCAATGCATGCGTGTTTCCTTCCAACCAAATCAACTGCACGTATATCCAGCTTATGTTTTTTTGCTATTCCGTTAATCACATCAACTGCAATCCTGTGCTGTGATATCTTGGGTGTAAGAAAAAAGACCGACAAATCATTTTCCAATGCCGCGGTTATTGCTGCACCAAGTACTGCATCACTTTTTCCAAGCCCTGTTGGTGCGTGTGCAAGTATATTGTTTCCTGAGCTGATTGCATCATACATATCTTCCATTAACTCTTTTTGATGCATCCTTATTTTCTGGTGCCTGAAATATATTTCGTCCACATCAATATTTATATTAAGGAATTATTATATCCTATCTTATGCGTTTTATCTACAATGCACCCGCCATAATCTACAAAAGAACTTTGATCATTGGGGATACTCATTTTGGAATGGAACGGAAACTTGAGAGAAAAGGCATTCATGCAGGTGATTTTTCAGAAAAACTTTTTTCCAAAATCAAAAAATTAATTATAAAGCACAAAATAATCCGTTTAATTTTTCTTGGTGATATCAAGGATGATATTACAACCTGTGATGAAAAAACAAAGGACATAATCTCAAAATTGCAGCTTCTTGCTGATGTGATTATTATTCGTGGTAATCATGATGGTGGGATTGAACATACCGGTGCGCAGATTATAGATTCTGGCGGTTTTGTTTATGGTAATCTTGGATTGGCACATGGTCATGCATGGCCATCTGAAAAACTTTTACAGTGCGATTATCTTGTCATTGCACATTCACATCCAATGGCGTCATTCGAGGATAAACTTGGAAAAAGGCATACCGAACCAGTTTGGATTTTTGCCAATCCAATTCCGGACAATATTTCCAAGCATTATAAAAAATTCAATAAAAAAATTAAATTAATAGTGATGCCTGCGTTCAATCCGCTTGTTGGTTATCCTCTTGATTCTTATGGAAAAAAATCATTTGGGCCGATTTTTGACAATAAGCTATTTAAACTAGACGATGCATTATTATTCAAATTAAACGGAATATCTCTCGGCACACTAGAAAAATTAGGGGTTTGATTTTTATGGGAAAAAAAAGAAGAGGTCGTGATAAATTAGAAGTTTGCTGTTCATGTGGACGATCCGTTCCTCGCGACAAGGCTGTTTTTTATACACAAAGAAGCAAGTACAGTACTGATATGCGCGGACGGGAAGAAGATGTAACATTATTTAGCGAAGTTGATGTCTGTTATTGCATTAGCTGCGCAAAACACAGAAAGATTTTTGAGAAAAAGAAAGAACAAAACAGGAGGCAACGTGAAAGAGAACAAGGGGTGTGAAAATGGAGGAAATTAAATGCGAAGGCAAATCCTACATTGTCTTGCAGAAAAGCCTCGGCAACCTCCCTTTGATCGTAGTAAAAGCAAAGCATGGATACATAGCCTGCAGTTATATTGACAAAGACACCGCAGAAAAAGTCGGGGATATAGCTGCATTTGTTTCTGGCGTTAAGGACATGGATGACTTCATGAAGGCAAAGATCAGAGGGACAACCACCTGGGCAGAAGATATGGGTATCCGCGAAGGTATGAGTGTTAAAAAAGCATTGGAAATTATGGATATAACTGATAAAGAATAATACCTTTGCATTTTATTTTTTTTGAAATTATTTATTTTGTGCCTTTGATTGTTTTATTAAACTTTTTTTCATTTCATTTTTTGCAATTATTTTTGTTCTATTTTTTTGATTTAAATATAAACGCAAATGCGATGAGCATCGGGAATACGAATACGAGGTTGCACAAACTATTTTTATTGCCGTAATACGAAAGCTGGTTTCGTTCCTGTATCGAGTCTGCCTGTTTTATGCACATGTCCTGGAGTACTGTTGTTCCTGTAATAGAATAATCGTACCAGCTTGCTTCGGTTATCCTGTTGCAATAAAACGAATTTCCGGTTATTCTTGCAATGTCATTGTAACATGCCTGCATTTCGGTCCAGGACTTTCTTTTCTGGTCATAGCCGAGATTGACTCCAACAGTGTAATATACGCTTTGGCATAATCTGTCTGCTTCATTTGCCCATATCAACTGTTCCGGTGCTCCGGTTATTTTGTTGGTTGTTGGCTTGCTTTCGGTATTCAGATATGCGCTTGTTATCGCAGCCAGATGCAGACAGTGTACTTTTTGCGTATTCGTAGGTGTTTTGGTCAAATCATTGCAATCTGCTTCAAGAGTCATACCCAGATGGGAATTCTGGCTGACACAGCCTGCAAATAAAAGTAGTATTGCAATGATCGCAGTGATCGTAACCCGTTTCGCTATAATCTCCACCTTTAACCTGTTGCTTTTTCAGAGAATGGTTTTAACATTTTTTTTGCTTTGGCCAGTACAGTTGCAATGTCCTTTTCATTTTTTGCCCCTGCACAAATCACCTTTCCATTCTTGAAAAGCAGTAGTG
>CAZLMI010000001.1:4916-12121 GCA_964560865.1 Microcaldota archaeon | reverse complement strand
ATGCTTTGGGTTCTTTGAATTTAAGTATCGCTCCGGGGAATTGTTCGGGCTCATATTCGACATCGCTTACTTTGTAGGCGATTCTGTAAAGGTCGAGCTCAAGCCCCAGGCTTGCCGATGCCACTATATTGGTTATTTCTATTTTCGGTTTTTTCTTCTTTATTATTCTTTTGGCATACGGAGTAAGCATTTTTATTGTTTTTTCAATTGTCTTTTCAATAAGCGACCTTTTTTTGCATCCTACGCACACCACCTTTCCATTCTTGAAAAGCAGTAGTGATGCTTTGGGTTCTTTGAATTTAAGTATCGCTCCGGGGAATTGTTCGGGCTCATACTCAATTTCCTTTATCTTCTGGGCAAGTGAAAATAGGTCCAGCTCAAGTCCAAGACTGGCTGAAGCAACCATATTAGTTATCACGAATTCAATCTTTTTTGTCAAGCACAACACCTTTATATACCAGTTTATAAACAATACAATTATTTAAAAACACTATCTCTCAGAGTTTTAGTTGATATTTATTAGTTTATTGTGTTTATAGGTGTATATAATGGTTAAACCATCAGGCGGACTTCTTAGTGGCAATACTAAGAAGCTTAGAAGAAAAAGAAAGACTACTGTTTCCGAGAGCGTCAAGACTTTCAAGGAAAACCAGAAGGTAGTCATTGTACCTGCATCCAGCCATCGTGGCTTGCCGGCACTTAGGTATTCGAACAGGCACGGAATCGTACTTCGAAAACAGGGAAATTCCTATGTCGTTAAAATAAGGGATGGCAGGAAGATGAAAGAATTGGTCGTCGGTTCGATACATCTTAGGTCTGTCGTGGGTTGATTAATAATGCAAATAAAAAGCACCAAGCCGTTGTCACAAGCAGAGGCAAAACAAATACTCGAAGAGAGAAAAAAAGATTCTGATTTGGATTATGAACAGCTTCAGGCTCTTGAACATGCCGAGAAATTTCAGAAAACAGGTTCCGATCGGGTTAAACTGGTCTCCGAACTGGTCAAGGAATTTACCCTTCCATTGGAGACTGCGATTAAGATTGTCGACCTTAGTCCTTCTAAAACAGAAACCCTTAAAGCTATTCTTGTTAAAGATAAAGTTGAATTAGAAGATGCCGCAATGGAGGCAATTCTTAAAAAATTATAATTTAACTGGGGATTCATATGGAAGATTATGCTTGGGTCATTGAGTATTTGCCATTAGGTCATGCTTCTGCAATAAAACGTGAAGCGTCAGTCCAGCTTCTGGGTGACCGGTATTTTACTCTTTTAGAAGCGACCATCCAGCCAAATGCAAATATTGTTCTTGGTCAGAAAGTTTATGTTGGAAAGGAAGGTCGTACTGATATTTCCCACATTAAAGGTCGCATTAATTACGAGTCACTTACACAAGCTGCAAAGGAGTTTCTTTCTACAATGATTAAGAAAATTGTTGAAACCCGTGAGCAGGATTTTGTTAATTTTATTAATTCTGCTCGTCCGATTTCAATACGGGTTCATACATTTGACCTGCTTCCTGGTATTGGCAAAAAAAGTATGATGGCTCTTTTGAACGAGCGTGAAAAAAAGCCGTTTGAGACAATTGCAGATTTGAGAACCCGTGTTCCGTCAATCTCCGATCCGGTAATGATATTTGTCCATAGGATACTTTCTGAGCTGGAAGGCAAGGAGAAATACTTTTTATTCACAAAACCGCCATTTCAAAGAAGGCCGGATGGTCCCGGTTTCAGGAGATAACTCATTTTTATTTCAATATTACTTCCCGTATTGTCTTTCGGTCCGGTCTGATTTCTTTACCATCCACTACCAGACATGAATGTATCCCCCCACACAATTTTCTTGCTACTCCCAGTGCGATTCCGTTTTTTTCTATGCTAAGCGAGTTGAATGCCAGTCCAACTTCTATTAGCATCTTGCTCATTTCATCGCACCATTCACAGTTTTCCGTTTTGAATATGTAAATTTCCTTGTTTTTCATTTTTATCACCTCTTTTCTGTTCTGGTTTGTTTGTGTAATTGGTTGTCTATTTTTTCATATATAATCTCTGTGTTTTATACTCAAATTTGATTTTGAGCCAGTACCCAACATATTTTAAATTCGTGCTTACTAATCGTTAATTATGGTTGCTCCACGAAATTCCAGAGGTTCTCGTGAAAAAACACCCCTCATTTTGCAAGTTCCTCCAAGAACACCCCCATCTACTCTCCCGGGCAAATGCTCCGTTAATTTCACATTTCAATTCACTGCCTGAAAAGGTCTCCAGCAAACAAGAGCGTACAGAAAGCGGTGCAGTGTCCGGGCGTTTTCCGGATACTCCCAGTATCAAATTTGAACTTTCCCGTTGGCATGGCCGGGAACTGTTGCGAATGAGCGGGTTTGGCAATGACCAGCATTTCCTTGTTTATCGAGGTATTGACGGTTCAGGAAATCATTATTTTGAATTGTCAACTTCCGTGCA
This sequence comes from Microcaldota archaeon, assembly GCA_964560865.1. Lineage (GTDB taxonomy): Archaea > Micrarchaeota > Micrarchaeia > Anstonellales > Bilamarchaeaceae > CAZLMI01. The sequence continues at coordinate 9,661 of CAZLMI010000001.1, read as the reverse complement.
TGGTATGACCACTGAATCCTCAATTGTCCGTTTTGTTATTTCTGATTCTGAACCCAGAATTGTATCCACGCTTGGTGGTGTATTTGCCCTGAATCTGGCACTTGTTGACGAAGTTTTAACTATCTATACTGCCTGGAGCGAAAATCTTATCAGGCAATGGAGAAAAAGGCAAGAAAGAGTATCTACCCAACCAAATGGAAACGGAAAATTTAAGCTCGAGCTTCCATACACATTTACAGCACCTCAAAACCAGTGTTTTGTCATTACGTCAAAGGAGCTTCGTCCGGACAACCACGTTTTCATTGCCACGGGAAGCAATGGCGATAAGTTTCATCTTTATTATATTGGCGGATCTGCTTTCCAAAGATGGGTTGATTCGGATGGTCCTGCAGTTCAAAATGAGCGATTTAACGTGGTTCCTGGGCAGGAAACTGTTTTTGATTTATCAACTCCTTCTGATTCACTTAGAATATCCTTGGTTCTTACGCAGGAAAGGGTGCTTAAAGTTACTGCGTGCTGGGGGCATTAATAAATCTTTTACTTTAAGTACCTAAAATTTTCTTAAAGAAACCAAGCACTGAAAACACAAGACTGCAAACTCAAAACCCAAGACTCAAAACCGGAAACCAATAATAGAAGACTGAAAACGCGAAACTTACAAAAAATGGGCCCGTCCGGACTCGAACCGGACATCACCTGTGTGTAAGACAGGCATGTTAACCGCTACACTACGGGCCCAAGATGGCTTCGTATTATCTTTTATCTATTTTGGACTAATTGAGTTTTGTAATACTGATTCCTAGTTCTTATAAATATAATGGGCAGGGAAAATAATCAAAATAAAATAATAAAATTTAAAAAATATATAAAAAACCAAAATAAAAAATAAAGAATAAATAAAATTCAGACATTGTAGTATTTCCTGAATTCGTACTGGTTCGGGGATTTCTGCGATTCCTTGAATTCTCCGAGTTTTAAGTCAAGGTAATCTCCGAGTATTTCCTTTGGCATTATTGTTGTCAGGAATTTGGTGTCTGATTCAAGTGCTTCTGCAGCTTCATACAGATTGCGCGGCAGGTCCTTGTAATTGCGTTTTTTCTTTCCTGCCTGATCGAGCGGGTCGCCCGGGTCTATCTTGTTTTTCAGGCCATCCAGTCCTGCAGCCATTATCACTCCGAATGCCAGATAAGGATTTACGCTTGGGTCAGCCACATACACTACTCTCTTTACTTCCTTCATGTTTTTCTTTCCGCATGGAACCTGTACCAGTGCATTGGTCTGGTGTGCGCTCCAGCCAACCACTGTTTCCTCTGCCATCAATCTTTTATATGAATTCGAAGTGGGTGCGGTGAACAGGCTTAATGCGTTTGCATGCTCAAGCAATCCGCCAATGAAGTATCTCCCCGACTGGCTTAGCTGGCAGTATTCATCCGTTCCTTCATAAAAATAATTTGAGTCGCTGGTTTTCCATAAGCTCATTGCAATGTTCAGGCTGTTTCCTTTTTCTCCTGAAACCGGGAGCGGCATAAATGTTGCAGATGCGTTTACAGCTGCAGTCAGATTCCTTGCTACGAATTTCAATGTGTTGAGTGCATCTCCTGCGCCAACCATATTCCGTTCTTTTATCTGCATTACCTGTTGCCCCGTGATATTTTTTCCATGCCAGTGGCCATCCACAAGTACTCCAAAACTGTCCTCAAGCATGTCTGCCATCTGGGTGCGTGCTGCATAAACCGTATCATATGGCTGTCCAACGTACGCTCCCCGTGTTGCATGCATCGTGGTCGGGCTCCATTCTGCTTCCCTGCTTTCAATCAATATTCCCGTTCCTCTTCCGGGTGCAGTCCTATCCTGTGTCGTACTGTCAAATATGCAAAATTCTGCTTCTGTTCCTATTTTCGCCATTTTCAATCCTGCGGCTTTTACTGCGGTTTCTGTTTTTTGTGCTACCATCCTTGGGTCTTTTGGATATCCTTCTTTTTCCTGTATTACATCACATATCAATCTTACGCTTGATTGTTCCCACGGTATTCTTGCGAGTGTATCGGAATCAGGACGAAGCAGCAATTCACCATTGCTTTCTCCAAATACTTTTTTCAAATCAGTAGTGTATATTCCGCTTCCAAAACTAAGTTCACTTAATTTTCTGCTTGCGATTGTGGTTCTGTTTAGATTTCCTGTTACATCAAAAAACTGAAGGTCTATCCATCTTATTTCGTTGGTGGCTATATATTTTAGAGTATCTTCTACGGTTGCCAATAAATCACCTGTACATAATAATGCCTTTGAATATAAATAAATAGGTTTCGGAATCCCATGTATATCATGTTTGGGACTTCTGGAATACGCGGGCTCTATGGAGAATGCATAAACGAAGAACTGTCAATGACTATTTCCAATGTTTTTGCAGAGAATAATATTGCAATCGGGAGGGATACCAGACTAACCGGCCCTTCTTTGGAATATGCATCAATATCAGGGATTCTCTCAAGAGGAAAGGATGCAATTTCGCTTGGGATTGTTCCAACGCCTACGGTAGCTCTTGCAACCAAAAAACACAAATGCAGGGGAATCATGATTACTGCATCCCACAATCCGGATGAATATAATGGTTTAAAGCTTATTGAAAAAGGAAAGGAAATTGGCAAAGACCTGGAGAAAAAAATTTCTTCAGATTATGAAAACGGCATGAAAGTCTGCAATTGGGATGGTGTGGGCAGCCTGAAAGAAGACAAGGAAATCATCAGTGACCACATCGGCATTATCTTTAATCTTGTTAACCCTGCACATATTCTAAAGAAAAAACCCAGACTCATTCTTGATTGTAATGGTGCCGGTGCGGTCATAACTCCGTTACTTCTTAAGAAGCTGGGTTGTCAGGTAACTTCGATAAACACCGGACTGGAAGGCTTTTCCCGGCCTTCCGAACCCAATGAGGCCAATCTCAGACATCTAATGAAGATGGTTGTTGAGACCGGGGCGGATTTTGCGCTTGCACATGATGGCGATGCCGACCGAATCGTAGTTATTGATAATACTGGAAATATTCTTCCGTTGGATGTACAGCTTGCAATCATGATTGAACATGAACTCCAGAGAAAAAAAGGAAGGATTATATCTACAGTTGAGGCTTCATTGAATATACGTGATATTGTTGAGTCAAACGGGGGTTCAATAGAAATAACCCCTGTTGGGAGTACTTATGTTGCGGATGAACTGGAAAAGACGAATGCGGTTTTCGGGGGAGAGCCATGTGGCGAGTATATCTATGGAGAAGGCGTGCATGTGCCTGATGCAATCCTCGGAGCGGCAAAACTCGTGGAAATATTCTGTGAAAAAGGAAAATTCAGCGAGATACGCAAACAATACAAGCAGAATTTCATGCACCGCGATAAGTTTATGAGCACGAATAAATCCGGTGTTGTTGCATCAATAAAAAAGGAAATATCCATTGACGGAAAGATCCGGACCGACGATGGCCTGAGAATAGACGAAGAAGATGGCTGGTTTCTGGTTCGTGCTTCCGGTACTGAGCCTGCGGTTCGTTTGACAATGGAATATGAAACAAAGGAGAGACTGGAAAAAAGGAAAAAAGAGCTTGTCGGGATATTAACAAAATGTTTAGACACCCCCGCCTACAGGTAGGTTTGTCTTCTTGCTTGCATAAATCTTTTTGCATCTTTTATTCCGTATTGCCTTGCTTCCATAAATGCAAACCCAGTTTTCAAATGTTTTCTGGAAATTACTCTTTCAAGATATGGTAGTATCCATCTTTTCATCTCATTTCCTGGCGCGTTCAACATCAATGAACAAAGATATTTGTAAGCATCCGTGTGATCTATCAGTTTTTTAAGTACCTTCTCAATAACTTCCCGGGTTGGTTCGGAATATACCACTGCAATTACAAATTCCTGCGGCCTTAGGGTGCTTAAAAGTGAGATGGCTGCATTTGCTCTTTCCACAGGAGTTTTTTCTTTATCTCTGAGGGCCATATGGGCATTGATATTACTATCAACATCATCTAAATAACTCATAAATATATTAAGAATGATTCTATTTAAATACCTTTTGTTACACTATTTATAACAATTATTCAAATCCCGACACATTAGCCAGATTTTTTACAAACAGAAAAAGCATCAGATGTATTATAAAAAAATAAAATTACAAGATCGTTTCCGATCTTGTTTTTAGAAAGGGAACTAAATTTTCAGCTATTCCATTCCCATTCCGCCTGGCCCGCCCATTCCTCCGGGTGGCATGCCTCCGCTCTTTCCTCTTGAACTGATTATATCATCAATTCGGAGTACCAGTCTGACGGTTTCAGTTGCAGATGCAATTGCCTGTTTCTTTACACGTGAAGGTTCAAGAATTCCCTTTTCCTTCAAATCTCCAACTTTACCAGCATTCACATCTACGCCAACATATTTTTCTCCTTTGTTGTGTTTGTTTTTAAGGCTGACAATAGTGTCGATTGGGTCCATACCTGCATTTTCTGCAAGGGTTTTTGGGATTGATTCAAGTGCTTCTGCAAATGCCTGGATTGCAAGCTGTTCCCTTCCACCTATTTCAACTGCATAGCTGTGCAGGGTTTTGGCAAGCTCCATTTCTGCAGCCCCTCCGCCTATGACATATGTGCCATCTTCAAGCGCTGATGCAACTGCACCGCGTGCATCAACCACTGCCCTTTCCACTTCGGAAACAACATGGTCGGTTCCACCACGTACAAATATAGTGACACTCTT
>CAZLMI010000001.1:0-4906 GCA_964560865.1 Microcaldota archaeon | reverse complement strand
ACACTCTTCGGGTCTTTGCATTTTTCTACAAAAACCATCGATTCCCCGCCAATCTTTTTCTCTTCCACATTGCCGGCCATTCCAAGGTCGGATTCCTTAAGATCATCCAGGCTCGAAGCAATCTTTGCACCGCTTGCTCTTGAAAGTTTTTCCATGTCGGATTTCTTTACCCTTCTTACTGCCACGATTCCTGCTTTTGCAAGGAAATGCTGGGCAAGGTCGTCAATGCCTTTTTGGCAGAACACTACAGTTGCATTTGTTTTTGCAATTTTCTGCACCATATCCCTGAGCATCTTTTCCTCCTGTTTCAGGAACGATTCCATTTGTTCGGGATTTGTAATTTCGATTTTTGCGTCCATTTCTGTTTTTTCTATTTCAAGCGCAGTATCGAGCAATGCTATCTTTGCATCTTTAACTACCTTTGGCATTCCTGCATGCACTACTTCCTTGTCTACCAACACACCGTTTATGAGTTTGGTGTCGTTTATCTCTCCGCCTGCTTTTTTCTCTATTTTAATTAGTTCATTGTCAATTACATATCTGCCGTCTTTTTCCTCAGAAACCTGGCTTACTGCGGATACGATAATATCTGAAATTGTCTTCTTTTCCTTATCCGAGCCGATTCCCTTGCTTCCCATTGCCACCATTGCAATTTTTGTGAGCACGTCCTTGTCTTTTGGAGTTACTTTTTCTGATATTGTTGCAAGAACTTCCTCTGCTTTTCTTGAAGCAAGTTCGTATCCTTTGATTATTACAGTTGGATGGACATTCTGGTCTAAAAGCTCTCCTGCTCTTTTGAACAAGTTTCCTGCAATAACCACTGAGGTTGTGGTTCCATCACCCACCTCTTTATCCTGTGTTTTTGCAATTTCGACCATAAGCTTTGCTGCCGGGTGGTCGACATTCATTTCCTCCAATATCGTTGCACCATCGTTGGTGATTACTATGTCACCAAGGTCGGAAACAAGCATCTTGTCCATCCCCTTCGGACCCAATGTGGTCTTTATTATATTGGCTACTGCATAGCCTATTGCAATGTTTACTCTCATTGCATCTCTTCCCAAAACTCTTTGGCTTCCTTCCGGAAGAACTACCATCTGATCTCCACTTACTTGTTTTGCCATTTTATCACCTTTTTTAGAATTAACACTCTTGAGATAGTTTACACTCAAAATTTGTATCTTCTTTATTATCGATAAAAGTTTAAAAATCTAACGAAATTCTGGCATATCAATTATTTTTTACTTTTTTGGAGTTTGCGGGTGTGAATCGTTTATCCAAAACCAATAAATAAGGTTACTACCAAATTTGATATTTCTATGGATCTAGGTCAAAAGCTCAGACAGACGCTTGCAAAGCTTACAAATCAGCCTTATGTGGATGAATCCGCAGTAAAATCACTGATAAAAGACCTACAGCGCGTGCTCATTTCATCCGATGTGGACGTGCGGCTTGTGCTTCAGCTTTCAAAAAAAATCGAAGAGCGCGCTTTAAAATCCGATAAACTGCAGGCGCTTTCGCTCAAGGAGCACGTACTGAAGGTTGTTTATGAAGAGCTCGTTGTTCTTATGGGGCATACATATCAGCCAAGGCTGGATAAGCACAGGATTCTGTTATGCGGCCTTTTTGGTTCAGGTAAGACAACTAGCGTCGGAAAACTTGCACACTTTTACAAATCAAAAGGATTGTCCGTCGGTGTAGTTGCAGCCGATGTTGACCGGCCGGCGGCACAGGAACAGCTTGAGCAATTGTCAAAAAAAGTCAATTCCCATTTTTATACTACAAAAGGAGAAAAAAATGCATCAAAAATTGTCAGGGATGCACTTTCAAAAGCCAAAGAAGATGTGATTATTGTTGATTCTGCCGGCCGAAGCGCATTCGACGGTCCTTTGGTGGATGAACTCAAGTCAATTGCAACCGAGCTTCATCCGGATGAAACATATCTAGTGATAAGTGGGGATATCGGCCAGGTTGCCGGAAAGCAGGCCAGACAATTTAATGAAGCGGTTCCACTTTCCGGAGTCATTGCAACCAAAATGGATGGTTCCGGGAAAGGTGGCGGAGCATTGAGCGCAGTTGCTGCAACCGGTACTAAAATTTCATTCATTGGTCTTGGAGAAAAAATGGAAGACCTGCAGATATATAATGCAGAAAAATTCGTCGGCAGGCTTCTGGGTGTTCCTGATATCGAAGGGTTGCTGGAAAAAATAAAAACAGTTGCAACCGAGCAGAATCTGAAAGAAGTAGATATGGAAAGATTGACCTTTGAGTCGTTTTATGAGCAATTAAAAGCAGCTAAAAAGTTGGGTCCCCTGAGCAGTGTTTTTTCAATGCTTGGTGCAGCCGATGTTCCAAAAGAGATTGTTCAGGAAAGCGAAGGCAAACTCAAAAAGTATGAATCCATGATTAACAGCATGACCAAGGCCGAGAAAAAAGATCCTCAGCTTATTAAGTCAAGCAAGGCCCGGATTGACCGTGTTGCCCGTGGTTCGGGATGCACTGAAAAAGATGTCCGCGATTTCATTGCCCAGTTTAACAAGATGGAAAAAATGATGGGTATGTTCAGAAAGAACCGCGGTTTCAGGAAAAAAATGGAACAAATGATGAAGGGTGGCGGGTTGCCCCAAAATATCAAGCTGAATTAAAGTAATTTTTTTCTCAGTTCGTAAACATCGTCTTCCCATAGTGTTCGTATTATTATTGTGTTTATTCCTGCATTTTTTCCAGCCAATTTATCGTATTCGCTGTTTCCTATAAATATTGCATTCTCTTTTTTTATGTTTAATTTTTCAAGAATCAGATTAAGGGGCGACGGGTCTGGTTTTGTAAATTTTGTCGAATCCATCCCTACAATGAAATCGAACAACTGCCCCAATCTTTCTGCCTTTATTATTTCGTGTATTGTTTTGGTGTTGTTTCCTGTTGCAATTGCAAGTTTATGTTCCGATTTTTTTAAATCATACAGAAGCAGAATCATGCTCGGAAACATCAACCATGTTTTGTTTTTTGTGCATTCCTTTTCGTATTTGCGGAATGTATTTACTACAAATTCTTTTCCTTCGGGTGTTTCGGAAATCCTGTTTGCCAATGGGATTATATGCTCTTTAGGTTCGTTTCTTATCCCGTTATTTTTTGCATACTTAAGAATCTCTTTTTTTACATCCGTCCATTTCACTGTCAAATGACCGATGGTATCATCAAAATCAAATATTGCAAGTTCGTATTTTTTCATAAGTCGTCTACTCAGTAATTCCTAAAAATGTTTTCATTAATTCAACCTCTTACATCGAGGTGAACAAGTATTTATAAATATTATCTGTATTGATAGAAAATACCAGTAATATTCCCAGGTGCGATAAGTTGGAAAGTTCAGCTATGCTCAGCTTTGGTTGGGTAGTGCTATTCTGCGCTCTCGCAAGCATACTTGCGATACGATTCAAGATTCCTCATGTGCCCGCACTCCTGATTATTGGCGTGATTATAGGTCCCAATCTGCTCGGTCTGGTCGATTCTGGCGTTCTTGATTTATTCTCTGAAATCGGTGCCGTGCTTCTTCTTTTTGGTATTGGAGTACAGTTTAGCATTACCAAACTGTTTGCCAAGGGTGTTCGGGCACTGGTGGCAAGCCTGTTGCTCATGCTTTTGACGTTTATCTTTATGCATGAAGTCGCAATCCTGCTTGGCTTTAATGGCTTTGGGGCACTTTTTGCCGCGGCAATCTTTTCCATGAGCAGTACTGCAATCATGATAAAAATTCTTGAGTATGAAGGGTTTATTGGAAGAAAAGACGTCGAACTTCTTGTTGCAATGCTTATCGTAGAAGATATTGTTGCAGTATTCCTGCTTGCTTTCTTTTCAAATCCTTCATTAAGCATGCATTCTGACAATGAAATCCTGTTATCGCTTACAGTTGCATTCGCAGTCCTTGCATTTAGCTATCTGATACTCGGAAAGATCATGAACTGGATAACTACGGTTCTTACCCGGGAGCGCAATAACGATATTATCATGTTTATTTCATTTTCATTGGGTATTGGCATGAGCATAATTGCTTCGGTAATCGGCCTTACTCCTGCTATCGGTGCCTTTCTTGCAGGAAGCATCACCGCGTCACTGCCAAATGGCCGGACATTCGAACGCACCATGAAGCCATTTACAATCCTCTTTTCCGCGTTATTCTTTTTATCCATAGGCATGCTTGTCGATCCGTACGAGCTGTATTCATCAGTTCCACAAACTTTATCCATGGTACTCCTTTTTAGCATTGCAATATTCGTTTTTGCGATGACCGTTTCCTATCTTCTCAGTACCAGTCTCAAATCCGCGGTTTTTGCCGGTGCTGCCCTGTTGCCCCTTGGAGAATTTTCTTTGCTTATTGCCAGGGCCGGTTCCAATCTGGTTGCTTTTAATGCAATCAATCTTGCCGCTACTGGGGTGGTGGTCTCAACATTTTTATGCACCATTGCACTGCGCTACAATCAGCCAATCTATTCTACCACCCGGAAAATCATTCCTGAGAATCTGTTGAAATCAATGGCTGCGGTTTCACTTTATTTCAGGGAAATACTGAATACATTTGAATTTAATGGCAGGCTTAATATGCTGTTAAAAAGAGAGCTTACAAAACTGACTGAAGACGTAGCCCGGATGCTGTTGGCAGCAATCCTATTTTTCCTGGCAAGGCAATACGCCCATTTTCTGATTGAACTGCCATGGTTTTCCGTGTGGACCGATTCACTGGCACTTGGTTTTATCATCACCGCTTCACTTTCTCCTGTGTTTAGAATTGCCAAATTCATGAAGAGGCTTTTGGATGTCCTTTCTGAAGAATTTTCAAGAACAACTACCGGTTCTGACGGCACTCTGGTTGTCAGGAATATGGCTGTGGCAGGTCTGATGTTCGGGT